>CAYMMR010000092.1:0-9333 GCA_964391545.1 uncultured Nitrospinota bacterium
TAAAAGACCCCTCGCTTTGCTCGGGGTGACAAAAAGGGGCATTTCGCAACTCCCTAAAATGATTGTCAAGTTGAAAAAAGCGGAGAAATGGGATAGTATGATTTTTAAAAGGCACTTACCTTCGATAGGTATGAAAGGTTTATTATAAATATGGCTACATTAATTGAAAAGGCAAGAAATGGCGCTATTACTCCTGAGATGGGAGCGGTGGCAGAGGATGAGAATGTAAATCCTGAGTTTATAAGAAGCGGAGTTGCAGAGGGGAGTATCGTTATAACAAAGAATGTAAAAAGATCCCCCTTTACTAAAGGGGGGGTTAAGCCCCTCGGTATAGGCGGGGGATTGCGAACGAAGATAAATGCGAACATAGGGACATCGGGCGATAAGGCGGATATAGATACCGAGTTGAAGAAATTAAAAATTGCTATAGAGTCGGGCGCAGATACGGTGATGGATTTAAGCACAGGCGGCGATATAGATTCTATCCGCAGGAAAATTATAAAAAACTCCTCCGTGCCGATAGGAACGGTTCCAATATATCAAGCAATATGCGATGGCATATCGAAGGATAAGCAGCTCGAAGATTTGACGGCAGACGATATTTTTAGCGTGATAGAGAGGCACGGAGAGGACGGTGTGGATTTTATTACTGTCCACTGCGGCGTAACTCTCGATACGGTAAAGAAAATGAATAAAGAGGGGAGGCTGCTCGATATTGTAAGCAGGGGAGGGGCTCTCCTTTCCAGATGGATGCTTTACACAAAGGAGGAGAATCCCCTTTATTCGCAATTTGACAGGCTTATCGAGATTGCAAAAAGATATGAAATGGTTTTAAGTCTCGGAGACGGCTTGAGGCCGGGATGTCTTGCCGATGCTACTGACAGGGGGCAGGTTCAGGAGACTATTATTCTTGGAGAGCTTACGGACAGGGCGAGAAGGTCAGGCGTTCAGGTGATGATCGAGGGACCGGGACACATGCCGATAAACCAGATTTCCGCAAATATCCTCCTTCAAAAAAGACTTTGCCACAATGCGCCATTTTATGTCCTTGGGCCTCTCGTAACGGATATTGCGCCGGGCTATGACCATATTACCTCTGCAATCGGCGGCGCAATTGCCGCTGCCTCCGGCGCAGATTTCCTATGCTATGTTACACCTTCCGAACATCTAAGCCTTCCAAATGTTGAGGATGTAAAAGAGGGTGTTATTGCTTCTAAGATAGCAGCCCATGCAGGGGATATTGCAAAGGGCGTTAAAGGGGCAATTGACAGGGATATTCAAATGGCGAAGTTCAGAAAATCGCTCGATTGGGAAGGGCAGATAAAAACATCCGTTGACCCGGAAAAGGCAAGAAAGATACGGGCTGCAAACCCGCCTGCGGAAGACGATGTCTGCACCATGTGCGCGAGTTTTTGCGCTATAAAAGTAGGGAAAGAAGTAAAACGGTAAAAAGGTTAAGAGAAAATTATAAAAACCAATATTTTCTTTTTTCTCCCTTTCCCAATTTCCCCTTTTCTCCTTAATCTTTTTCTTTTGTTCTCATTCCGTCCTGTAAGCCACCATCGTCCTCTCTATATACGCATTTATGCCGTTAAATATGGATTGGGCGATATGGTCTCTGTATTTCGGGTCTCTGAACCTCCTCTCCTCGTCGGGGTTGCTTATGAAAGAGGTCTCTACGAGTATGCTCGGCATCTTTGCCTTATGCAGGACATAAAACATCGCCTGTTTCACCCCGAGATTCTTTACATCATCGTAGCGGGAGCCGACGCCTTTTATTAGCGAATCCTGTATTACCCCTGCCAATTGGCTCGATTCGTTTATCCTGTGGGTATTCTTCATATCCGCAAGTATGAACTCGAGAAGGTTGTCGTCAGGGGCGAATCCCTCGTTTGCAGCCGCCATATTTTCTCTTGCAGCGGTTTCCCGCTCCTCGTCCGTTCTTGGCACGCCCTGAAAATATGTCTCTATTCCCGCCGCCGCTCTCCTCCTGCTTGCATTGGCGTGTATCGAGATGAATAAATCCGCCTTTTTTATATTTGCAACGGCTGTTCTCTCTTCGAGTGGTATGAACACATCCGAGTCTCTTGTGAGGACAACCTCATAACCCGTTTTATTCTTTATGGCATCCCCTAATCTTTTTGCAATATCGAGGACTACGGTCTTTTCCATAAGGCCGCGCTTTCCTATGGCTCCGGAATCTTTGCCTCCGTGTCCTGGGTCAATTACAATCAGGATATTTTTTGCAGGAGGCGGTTCTGTTTTTTCGGCAACAGGCTGCTGTTCTTTTTCTTTTGCTCCTTGCCCCTTGCCCCCTGTCCCTGTGTCTTCTCTTCTCAGCGAGCCGTCCACATCGACGACTATTCTGAAAGGATTTTGCAGGTGGATGATACTGTAAGAGCCTATGCTATCGAGGTCAAGGACAACCCTTACGACATCCTTTTGATTCTGCCCTGCCCTCACATCCTTAAGAAGCCCGTTATTGATAAAAATCGGCGCTCCTGCGGCAGACGATAATTTAGAATTATATATATCGATGAATATCCTGTCGGGGTCGGAGAGTCTCTGTTCTTTGTAATCCGCCTTATCTCCCATATCTATGACAATTCTTGTGTAATCCGGGTTTGACCAGTAGCGGATTCCCTTTACCTCTGCGAGCCTGTCCCCTTGTGCAGTTAAAGGGGGACTGTCTAACTGCTGTTTGTTGACTTCCTGCTCCCGACTTTCGTCGGTCTCCTTCGACAAAGGAGGAACAACCCCCTCAGTCCCCCTTAACAAAGGGGGATTTAGGGGGTTGTTAGATAATCCTTCTTTTTCCGGCTGATATACTTTTAAAAGCTCCGAGAGTTTGTTTTTGGCAGACTTTACCATGTCCCCTGACGGATGTTCGTTAATAACCGCATTATAAGACGAGTAGGCAAGGTGATAATTTTTTGCGCGGAAATAAATCTCGCCTATCATGTATTGTGCATCGTCGGCAAGGCTGCTCTTGGAATATTCCTTTACAATTTTTTCGAACAGGCTTACCGACTGTTCGATATCGGATTCGTTTGAAGATGTCTTTGAAAGTTCGGCATAGAGACGGGCCGCGGTAAAGAGGGATTTGTCTGCAATCGAGCTGGAGGGGAATTTTTTGTAGATGGATTCGAATTTAAAGATGCAGTTCAGCCAGTTTGCCCTTTTCTCCTGTCTTTCCTTTGAATTAACAAGGGAGTAATAATCCTTCCTCGCCTCGTCATAGAGCAGCTCTGCCTTGCTTTCTTTCCCATAGCATATTTGCGTGGAAATAGGAGAAACAAGAAACAAGAAGCAAGAGAGAATAAAAACCCGAACACGAATAACACGAATGAACGAATTACACGAATGACTGCTAACAGAAAAAATTAAAGTTAAAAAGGCAAAAAGGCAAAAAGGCAAAAAGGCAAAAAGATAATACCTTTTAACCTTTTCACCTCTTAACCTCTTAACCTTTTCACCTTTTAACCTTTTCACCTTTTAACCTTTTTTTGCGCCTTTAATTGCTATCGATAAAATGTTTATAATATCCCTGAGAAAATCCTTGTCCTCTATTATCGAGCTTATATTTAATACTGCGATGACCTTTTCTTTTTGGGTTCCTCCGTCGGTCATTACCGGTATGGAACTGAAGACCCTTTCTCCGATTCTGTCGTGATATAACTCCATGTCGTGCGTTTTGGCGACATCCTTCGACCATATAATTACCTCATCCTGATAATCTCCATTTTCTCCGATATGTATGCTGTAATCCGGCTCGCCTTCTTCGTTTATCATCGTGACGGAGTAAAACATCTTATCGGCCTGCCTGCCGTATATGTCTTTAATCTTATCGAGGAATATTTTTATAAGCTCGTCCTGGCTCAGAGTTTTGTTTAATATCGCCGCCATATCGCTTAATAAATTCCTTTTTTCGGATAGGGTCAGGGTCTCTCCCCCGCCTACCGGCTTCTCGCCGGTTGATGTGTGGACAACGACACGGTTCTTTCCCGTGTTTTTTGCCCTGTAAAGCGCCGTATCTGCCGCCTTTAATAAATCCATCTCGTTTTTTATATCGTCGGCAGGATATGATGCCAGTCCGATGCTTGCAGTTATACGAAGCGGTTTGCCGTCGTATGGAAAATTATGGGATTCTACGCTTTTTCTGAATCTCTCCGCTACATTTGCAGCGCCGCCGATATCCACCTGAGGCAGAAGGGCTACGAACTCCTCTCCCCCGTATCTTGCTGCGAAATCGATATTTCTTATGCTGTTGTTCAATATCTTGGAAAACTCTATCAGCACGCTGTCGCCTGCCTGATGACCGTAGGTGTCGTTGAGGTTCTTAAAGTCGTCGAGGTCCATCATTACGCATGAAAGCGGAGAGTTGTATCTCTTTGCCCTTAAAAATTCTTCCTTTATCTTTTTTTGAAAATGCCTGTGATTATATAGTCCTGTCAGTCCGTCGGTAACCGAAAGCTTCTGGAGGAGATTGTTTGTCCGCTTAATGATTTTCTGCTCCTCTTTAAGCTTTTGGTAAAGCTCCTTTGTCTTTTTTTCTTCCATTGCAAGGGCTTCGTTTTTTTTATTTAATTCTTTAGTCGCACTTTCTATCTGTAATTTAAGCTCTTCATAAAATGTATCTTCCTTGCGCTTTATTTCCTGCTCTTTAATGGCAAGCCGTATGATTCTGAGAAGCTCCTCGTTATTGAAGGGTTTCGATACATAACTGTTGACATGACCCTTTGTAAAGGCATCCACGACTGTCTGTTCGCTTCCGACGCCTGTAACAAGGATAGAGGCTATGTAGGGGTGCATCTCTTTTATCTTCCGTATCAATTCGATCCCGTTCAGGCTGGGCATGAAATAATCGGTAACGATAACATTGTATTTCCCTTTTTTTGCATGCTCCAATGCCTCGATGCTGCTTTCAAAGGACGATACATTAAACCCGCTCATTTCAAGGAGGGTTGTGATTATGGTCTTTATAACCGGCTCGTCGTCAACTACGAGTGCATTCAGAGTCTCCCCGTTGCCGTCGGCCGGTTTGCCCGATTCTGCCGAGCCCGAGTTTGTCGAGGGCTCGCTATGTAACGATTTTTCCTTCTCTGCCATTATGCCTTTTTCCTTTTATTGTTGTGCTGTTTTTCTCCTAATCTGTAATACAAGGTTATAACACCTTGTTTTTTTAGCAATGTTTTTTAAATACAGGAACACGAATTACACGAATATACGAATAGCACGAATAAAAACTAATTTATTTTTATGCTTTATTAATTCGTGTAATTCGTCCATTCGTGCCATTCGTGTTCAAGTCTTTTGTTTTTTTGGTTGTGGCTTTGCCACGCTGTGTGCAATTTTAATTTATAAATTGTCTTACATCTCGTATTTGAAATCGCCCGGTCTTAAATTATCGAGCCATTTCTTGAATTTTTCCGAATCCTCTGTATCTGCATCCGAAATATCAATACCCTTTGCCATCTCCATAACCTTCTCCGCCACATATATAGGGGCGTTTACCCTTAACGCCACTGCTATTGCATCGCTCGGACGGGAGTCTATATTAATTACATGGTTATTAAAGGAGAGCGATATGGTGGCATAGAATGTATTGTCTCTTAAATCGTTTACTGTA
Source organism: uncultured Nitrospinota bacterium (assembly GCA_964391545.1). Taxonomy (GTDB): domain Bacteria; phylum Nitrospinota; class Nitrospinia; order UBA9942; family UBA9942; genus JACQEW01. Next base: position 5,630 of record CAYMMR010000092.1, read on the forward strand.
ATGTGAATTACCTTTACCTCCATCCCGTCGAGAATATTTTTTATAAGATCGTGTGTCATGGGACGCGGTGTGGCAACCTTTTCCATCTGCAGCGCAATGGCATTTGCCTCGAATATACCCACCCAGATAGGCAGCAGCTTTTTTCCGGTAATGTCTTTAAGCGTAATTATGGGCATATTGGTAAGCGGGTCCAAAGTCAATCCATCTACCTTCATTTCGAGCATCTTTAACACCTCCTTTCCTTAAATTAAAGTGTCAGAGTATCAAGGTATCATAGAGTCAAAGTTTTTTTGCTTTGATGCTTTGACGCTCTGATTCTCTGACACTAATATTCCTTCCAGACTATACAAATTCCCCTTTGTTATCTTAACATTAATCAGCCTTCCGGTTAAATCCTCTTGGCCCCGAGCCTGATTCGGGGCGAGATTCACAAGCTTATTCGTTCTTGTCCTGCCTGTAAATTTTTCCTTATCCTTCCTGCTTTTCCCCTCGATTAGCACCTCGACGGTTCTACCCTCATAGAGCTTGTTCTTCTCAAGGGTTATCCCATCTTGCAGTTCCATAATCTCTTCGAACCTCTCCTGTTTTACATCGTCCGGCGCCATGTCCGAAAATTCGGCGGCTGGAGTTTCTTTTCTTGGAGAGTATTTAAAAAGATAAATGCCATCGTATCCCACCCTTTTTATAATATCCTTTGTTTTGTCGAAATCATCGTCTGTTTCTCCTGGAAAGCCTACTATTATATCCGTGGATAAGGAGGCTTCCGGAATCGACTTTTTTATATTTTCTATTTTTTTTAGATAATCGGAAGATGTGTAGCCCCTGTTCATTCTGCTTAAAACCCTATCGGAGCCTGCCTGTATGGGAAGATGGAGATATTCGCAGACATGAGGCAGTCCGGCCATTGCCTTTATAAGCTTGTCGGAAAGGTCTTTTGGATGGGATGTAATAAACCGTATCCTTTCTATGCCTTTTATATTATCAATCATTGACACAAGGTCGGGAAAATCTATGCCTTCCACGCCATCTTTGCCGTAGGAATTAACATTCTGCCCGATGAGTGTTACCTCTTTAAAACCCTCTCCTGCAAGTCCTCTTATCTCACGGAGTATCGATCCGGCGCTTCTGCTCTTCTCCCGCCCTCTTGTATAAGGGACGATACAGTATGTGCAGAAGTTATTGCATCCGTGCATGATGCTGACCCATGCGCCGACGCTCCCTTCCCTCTTTATAGCCGACGAATCGTCGTTTTCAATATCATAGCCGTCATTGACATCCGCTATCTTTATCCCCTTTTCTTCTATCTCTCTGACGAGATAGGGCAGTTTATTTATGTTGAACGTGCCGAATACCAAATCTACCTGCGGCGCTCTTTGAAGTATCCTCTTGCCCTGAATCTGAGCCACACAGCCTCCTACGCCGATAATAAGGCCGGGATTTTTTTCTTTCAGGGGCGCAAGTCTTCCGAGCTGGCTGTATACCTTCTGCTCTGCCTTTTCCCTTATGCTGCAAGTATTCAGGATGATTACATCCGCGGTCTCCAAATTATCCGTTAATCCGATGCCGGAATTTTGCAGTATTCCGGCTATCCTTTCGGAATCGTATTTATTCATCTGGCAGCCGTAGGTAAGGAGCGCAAGATTTTTTTTCGGCATTGTTCTTAAAACATCTATATACTGCAAAAACCTTTTTCGAGCGATTTTTTAAATTTTCTTTTGTTCCGCAGCATATTAAAAAATAGAGCAAAAGAAAAATTAACGGAAGCGAGAAAAAGGGTTTTGCAGTATTATTAATCGTTCTTCCCAATATAATTCCACTATAGGTCGAATCGGAAACCTTGTCAATACTTTAGAACTCGAAATCCGTTTTAAAATTAAAATGATGCTCGGCTTGTATAAAGCGGATGGTTCTCGTCTTAGACCTCATTACTATGGAATGGGTATTGGCGCCGCCGCTGAAAAACCTTACTCCCTTCAGCATATCTCCGTCCGTTACACCCGTTGCAGCGAACATCACATTGTCCTTTTTGGCAAGCTCGTCAATGCCGAAGATTTTATTTATGTCCGTTACACCCATCTTTTTTGCGCGCTCTATTTCCCCCTCGTTTCTCGGTTTAAGCCTTCCCTGCATATCCCCTCCTACGCACTGCAGCGCAGCCGCAGCGATGACCCCTTCGGGAGCGCCGCCTATGCCCATCAGGACATCCACGCCCGAGTTGGCTATTGCGGTAGCTATGGCTGCAGATACATCTCCGTCCGGTATCAGTTTTATCCTTGCACCGGATGTCCTTACCTCTTTTATCAAATCCGCATGCCTCGGCCTATTTAAGATTATAACAGTCAAGTCTTCCACATAGCAGTCCATAGCCTTTGCAATCGCTTTTAGATTTTCGGTCGGAGTCTTGTTCAAATTTATAACACCCTTTGCCTTCGGGCCTACTGCAATCTTTTCCATGTAGGTGTCGGGCGCGTGTAAAAAACTCCCCTTCGGCCCCATGGCGATTACCGATATGGCATTTTGTCCGCCGTTGGCAGTAATCGTAGTTCCTTCGAGAGGGTCGAGCGCAATATCTATCTCCGCTGCATCCATATCGTTAGAGCCGACCTTCTCTCCGATATACAACATTGGCGCCTCGTCCCTTTCACCCTCTCCAATCACTACAGTCCCCTTCATCTTTACCGTATTGAATGCCTTTCTCATGGCATTCACCGCTGCCTGGTCTGCCGCCTTCTCATCCCCCCTCCCCATCAGCCTTGCCGAAGAGAGCGCTGCCGCCTCAGTTACCCTTACTGCATCCAATGCAATATTCCTGTCCATAAACACCTCCTATCAAAAATAAAATTTTTACCGCAAAAACTTTTTTCGAACGACTTTTTAAATTTTCTTTTGAACCTCAGTTTAATTTTATAATAAAGAGCAAAAGAAAATTTAACGGAAGAGAGAAAAAGGTTTTTGCGGTAACATAAACCTTATCCGAATGCCTTAAATATCACCACCGTAGTCATTATACCAAGCATTGCGCCTGCAATCACCTCTTTTATCGTATGAATCGAAAGAAGAAGCCTGCTGTGGCTTACCATAACCGCCATAATAAATGTCAGTATCGTAACAAGCGGGTCTAATGTAATAAGGGATACCGCTGTCCATATAGAAAAAGATAGTGCGGCATGCCCGCTCGGAAGCCCGCCGTGCAGAGGCTTCCCCTTTCCGAGCTTCGATTTAAGTATAACCACGAGGATTATCACTATTATAAGGGCTACGATGGTGATTAATTCCGAAGACCTCTTGACTAAAACGAGAGAAAGCTTCATTGGCGGGAAGATATGCTTCGAGAGCACCCAGTAGCCCATGACAGCGGCGCCTATAGATGCGATTAACACCCCGCCTGCTGCCATATCCTTAACAGCCTTTATCAGAGGATTATATTCCGTAGATATAATATCCGTAACGGTCTCGAATGCCGTATTTATAACCTCGGCAAAGAGGACAAATGTAATCGAGACGGCTAAGAGGACGAACTCAAATGTCGAGAGGTTTAAAAAGAGGCTTACGAGCAGGACGATACCCGCGATGGCAAAGTGGTATCTCATGTGCCTCTCGTGCTTTGCCACGTAGAGGATGCCTTCGATGGCGCAATTTAAGCTCTCAAACCAGCTGTCTCTTATACACATCTGACGCTGCCGACGATCTTACGCGTGTAGATC
>CAYMMR010000093.1:0-9314 GCA_964391545.1 uncultured Nitrospinota bacterium
CGAAGGGTTCGGAATGACAGTTTACTGCTTATTTGCCTATTTCGCAACTCCCTCGTTTAAACATTTGCTTGACAGGTATTTTTTCTTGGGCGTATAATCACAGCAGGACAAAAAATGGCGAAATTAATCTTAAAATTCAAGGATAAGGCGATTAAGGAGTATCCTGTCTCTTCGGAGCCGATAAGGATCGGCAGATTGCCGGACAATCATATTATTATCGATAATCCTGCGGTATCCAAACATCATGCTTTAATAGAAATAAAGGGCGGCTCTACCCTTCTTACCGACCTAAACAGCACTAATGGAACATTCCTTAACGATAAAAAAATACAAAAGACAGAACTGAGTAACGGCGATATTATGATTATCGGGAAACATACCTTGATTTATGAGTCGGAACAGGAGCAGCCAGATTCGACAAAACAGCTTTTTGGAGATTTTGGCGAGGCAACCATGATACTCGATACAAAGAAACAGAGGGATCTCCTTGCCAGACAGAAACAGGAGACGGGTAAGATCGAGACTCAGGGGAAAACGGCAAGGCTTGTTATCGTCGAGCCGTCCGGAGAGGCGGAGTATAGGATAGAAAAGGATGCAATTACCATAGGAAAATCGCACACTGCGGATGTGCTGTTAAAAGGCATGCTGATTCCCCCTATTGCTGCGACCATAAAAAAAGAAGGCGATTACTTTTACATCAGCGGATACGGCGGGTGGATAAGCGTGACGGTCAACGGAATCCATGCAGGGAAAAGGCTGAAATTAAATAATAGCGATATTATCGAGATAAGAAATTACAGGATTGCTTTCAAATACGATTGATTTTAAATATGCAGGAACTTATAAAATAAGCCACAGATGAACGCAGATAGGCACAGATAACCCCCCTCTTTCCCCCCTTTAGTAAAGGGGGGATGAAAGGGGAGTTTGAAAATCTGTGTTTATCCGCGTAAATCCGTGGCTTATTGTTTTTTTATGGAATTTAAGAAAATAGGCGATTATGAGATAGTGGGGAAAATCGGAGCCGGCGGGATGGCAACGGTATACAAGGGCATCCAGACCTCGCTCAACCGCCCTGTAGCCATTAAAGTCCTTTCAAAAATGATGACGGAAAACAAGGAGGTCGTGGAACGTTTTAAACAGGAAGCGCTCATAATCGCACGTCTTACCCATCCGCATATCATACATATCATTGACCGCGGCATAATCGAGGGCATGCACTATTTTGTAATGGATTACATCGAGGGAAAAGACTTTGCGACAATCATCAAAAATAAGGAGTTCGATTCGAAAAGGATGGTTGATATTGTGATTCAGGTATGCAAAGGACTCTCCTATGCCCATAAGAACGGCGTGATACACAGGGATATAAAGCCTGCAAACATTATCGTTGACGCCGAAGGGAACGGCATGCTCATGGATTTCGGCATTGCCCAGCTTAGAACCGGCCATGTCGACGGCAATCTTACTACCGACGGGGCATTAATGGGGACTATGGCATATATGTCGCCGGAACAAAAGACAGACTCGGGAAAGGTTTCTCCTGCAACCGATATCTATTCGCTGGGTGTCGTCATGTATGAGATGTTCACAGGCGCAAAACCACTCGGCAGGTTTAAGCTTCCTACTGAGATAAACCCAAAATTTCCAAAGCCGCTGGAGGCAGTAATTTTAAAATGCCTCGAGCAGTCTCCCGAAGACCGTTATTCCTCTGCCGACGAGATGAGAGACGAGCTTTTGAAGATGCTCAAAGGCGCACATATAAAAACAGAGAAAAGGGAGCAGGCATTTCAGGGCATAACAAAACTCGAGGACAAATTTTCGCTCCTCGATATCGTAAAAGAAACGGATTACGGCACCGTTTACCTGTTTGAAAAAAAGGAAAACAAACAGTTGATGGTAATAAAAAAGATAAGAAAGAGAAACAAGGGACTTACGGAATCCAAGATTCTCTCGAAGCTCAGCCATGATAATATAGCAAAAATATACGGGGTTTCTGGAGACGAAAAGCTCTTTATCGTGGTGATGGAATATCTTAACGGAGGCTCTCTTAAGGAAAGGCTGGTCAGAAATCATACATGGCAGGAATCCTTGAAGATAGGCAAAGAGATATGCGAGGGACTCTCCTTTGCGCACAAAAACAGGGTAGTCCATGGAAACTTAAGGCCGTCCAATATCCTGTTCGACGAATCGGGTCAGGTTAAAATCTCGGATTTCGGGCTCGATGACCATTATACAGGAGATGCAGCCAAAGCCAACTGGTATTATAATTCTAAAATCGGACAGACGGAAAAGGGGGATGTGTATTCGGTAGGCATAATCTTATATGAGATGCTTACAGGGTCAATACCTGCATGGAATAAAAACCAGCTTGCCCGGAATGATTTGTTCGATATGCTGCCGGGAAGGGTTCAGAAGGTTATTTTAAGGATGCTGGAGCATGACCCTGCAAAACAATATCCAAGTATAGATAATGCTATCGATGAACTCGGCATACTCTGCCGTGAACCGGAGACAAAGGAGACAAAGAAAAAAAGCCGCGTCGGCATAATAACCGTTCTCCTGTTTTTACTATTGCTTGCAGCAGGCGGGCTATATATATATATGACAGGAAATGCCGGATTCTATATGGAGTTTATCGTCAATATGCTGAAATCCTATAAGAGCTTTTAGCTTATAGTTAATAGCTCAAAGCTATAAGATAATCTTTACATCTCCCTCAATCTCTTTGCCGCATCCTCCGGCGGCACGGCGTTTATATAAAACTCCTCCTCTCTCTGAAGCCTGCTCATGCCTTCCATCCTCGGGAGTATCTCGATATGCCAGTGGAAGTCTTCCGCCAAAGTGCCTATATCACCCCGCATTGTGCGAAAGGATGACTCATTCGGGGAGATATGAAATACTATATGGTATGCAGGGGTAATCCCTTCTATTTTTGAGATAATAACTTTTAGTATTCTTGCGAAGGAGTCTGCTATTGCATCTTTTTGAATAGTATCCTCGAAGGAATGGCTGTGAATAACAGGCAATATCCATACTTCATAGGAAAAACGGGATGAAAACGGGCAGAAGGATATAAAATCTTTATTTTCAAAGACTGTCCGGATTTTCTGTTTCGATTCCTGATATATTATATCGCAAAATAGGCACCTCCCTTTCATATCGTAATGGTTCTTTGCCCATCTCAATTCCCTTTCCAGCCTTGCAGGGATTACAGGCGTAGCCACAATATGGGAGTGCAGATGCTCTACCGTAGAGCCTGCCAATGCCCCGTGGTTTTTAAAAACAATGACATATTTGAATCTCCTGTCTTTCTTTAAATCGGCAATCCTTTCTTTGTACATCTTCAATATATTCAATATCTCGTTTTCAGAGAGCAGGGATAAGGCGGTTACATGCCCGGGGGTCTCTACGATAACTTCATGTGCGCCTATATTTTTCATCTTATCGAACATCCCCTCTGCCTTTCTGTCCAAATTACCCTCTATTTGAAACACCGGCAATTTATCGGGGAATACCCTCACTGTCCACTCTCCCTTTGCGCCATAAAAGGCTCTTATGGTCTTCGGAGTAAGGTCTTCATTTCCCCTGCAGAAAGGGCATCTGCCTTCCTTTTCAGGCTTTTCCTCTTCCCTTACCCCCGTTAATGTCCAGAGCCTTGTTGTAGGATCCTGTCTGAGTTCCATAGTTAATAGTATCAGAGTGTCAGAGTGTCAGAGTATCAAAGTATCAAAGTTAAAAATCTTCAGCTTTGACTCTCTGACACTTTGACTCTTTGACACTTAAATTATACCAAGTTCCCCTTCATATATAAATTTCTTTGTGCGGTCTGCTATTTTTTCGGGGTCTTTTATAATCCCTGCCGCACCGCTTTCTATTGCCGCCTTTGCCACGGCAGAGGCAATGAGCGGCGGGACGCTGTAATCGAGTCCCTTTGGAATTATGTAATCCCGTTTAAGCCTGTCTTCCGAAACAGCGCCTGCAAGCGTCCGCGCTGCGGCTACCTTCATCTCCTCGTTTATAACCTTTGCCCTTACATCCAGCGCTCCTCTAAAAATTCCAGGGAAGGCAAGGGAATTATTTACCTGATTCGGGAAATCCGACCTTCCTGTAGCGACTATCCCCGCGCCTGCATCGAGCGCATCGGAAGGCATAATCTCCGGAACTGGGTTTGCCAGCGCAAATATAACAGGCTCTTTTGCCATCGCCTTAATCATCTCTTTTTTCAAAACCCCTGCTGCCGAGACCCCTATGAATACATCTCTCCCTTTTACCGCCTCCGACAACCCTCCTTTAATCCCTCCGGGATTCGTCAACTCCGCCAACTCTTCCTTGAAGCGGTTCATTCCCAAACCCCTCCCTTTATAAATAATCCCCTGCGTATCGCATATCAATATATCCCTTACACCGCAGGATAGCAACAGCTTTGTTACCGCGGTTCCGGCAGCGCCTGCCCCATTTATAACTATCTTTATACTGCCAATTTCCCTTTGCGTAAGCTTGAGCGCATTGATTAATCCTGCCAATATAACTACGGCAGTCCCATGCTGGTCATCATGGAACACCGGTATATCGAGCTCCTTTTTCAACCTTTCTTCTACGATGAAGCACCGGGGCGCCGAAATATCCTCGAGGTTTATGCCCCCGAAGGTGGAGGATATATTCTTCACAACCTCGATAATCTCGTCAGTCTCCTGCGTGGCAATACAGAGCGGAAATGCCTCGACGCCTGCAAGGGTATGGAAGAGGGCGCACTTCCCCTCCATCACCGGCAGGGCTGCCCATGGTCCAATATTGCCGAGACCGAGAACCGCGCTGCCGTCGCTGACCACTGCTACCATGTTCCCTTTGCTCGTATATTCATAGACCATTGCCCTGTCTTTTGCTATTTCCTGCGGAGGTTTTGCAGCAGCGGGCGGAAGATAAAAGGAAGACAGCACTCTCCTATCCTTTATCGGAATCTTCTCCTTTACCTCTATTATACCCCTGTGCCTTGCATGAAGCCTTAAAGACCTCTCCTGAAGGGTAAGCCCTTTCTCATTATTTTCAGGCGGAAGGGGAAAATGTCCTTCGTAGATAAAACTCTCCAGCCTCTCCCTGACCATTTTAGGCTCTACTGCTATTCCTGCCGTGCCTGTCTTTACCGCTGCCTCCGAAACTGCCTCTGCAATCGCCGGAGCCACTTGAAAATCGAATACCCTCGGCATTATAAATCCGGGATTCAAATCCTTTTCAGGAACGAGAGACGATAGAGTCTTTGCAGCAGCCTCAATCATGGAGAAATTTACACTATATGCAGCAGAATCGAGTATGCCCCTGAAAAAACCCGGAAATACCAGCGCTATGTTTATTTCATTCGGGAAATCGCTCCTCCCTGTAGCAACGATTTTTGCGCCGCCCCTGATTGCCTCCGAAGGCAGTATCTCCGGATCGGGAACCGATAGGGCAAATACCACGGCATCCTTTGCCATAACGCCGACCATATCTGCGGTAACTATATTTCCTGCCGATAATCCTATGAATACATCCGCTCCCCTCATTGCATCTATAAGACTCCCCTTTTTATCTTCAGGATTTGTCTTTCTCGCAATCGCCAGCTTTGCCCAGTTCATCCCCTTTAACCGCCTCTTATGAATAATGCCGTGCGTATCGCAAAGCGTAATCTCCCTTATACCTGTCCTTATGAGTATATTGGCAGCGGCAATCCCGGCTGCCCCTGCTCCGCATATCACAATCTTTAATTCTTTCATATTCTTTCCAACGACTCTCGAAGCATTTATCAAACCCGCAAGAACCTCTATGGCAGCAGCATGCTGGTCATTATGGAATACACAGATTCTGAGCGCCTCTCTTAAATGATGCTGTATGGTAAAACACTTCGGCGCCGCAATATCTTCGAGACAAATAGCCCCAAAGGTCGGAGAGAGGGCTGTAACCACCCTGATTATCTCTTCCGTATCCTGCGTCTCGATACATAAAGGAATGGCGTCAATTCCGCCAAAGGTCTTGAATATTACGGATTTGCCTTCCATAACTGGAATTGCAGCCCTTGCGCCAAGATTGCCAAGTCCAAAAACACTGGAGCCATCAGTAATAATGGCAACGGTATTCCCGCGGCATGTATATTTAAAGGCATTGACAGGATTCTCTGCGATTTTAAGGGAAGGCTCCGCAACACCGGGAGTATAGACGAGGCTCAATATCGTTTCATCCTTTACGGGTATCTTGCAGTCTATTCCTATAAGCCCTTTATATTTACGGCGGTATTCCGGCGAATCTATTATGGACATAATATTGGTTGAGTAGTTGAGTGGTTGAGTAGTAACCACTCAACCACTTAACTACTCAACAACTCAACAACTTCTTAAACTCCTCCTCGTTCAGTATCTTTACCCCAAGCTCCTTTGCCTTATCGTATTTTGAGCCTGGCTCAGCGCCCGCAATCACATAATCCGTTTTTTTACTCACGGCAGATATTACCCTGCCTCCGAGACTCTCTATCAATTCTTTTGCCTGCTCCCTTGTAAAGCTTGAAAGTGTCCCTGTCAGGACAAACTGCTTATTCTTTAGTGGACTGACCACTGACCACTGACCACTGACCACTGTTTTCACCCCCGCCTTTTTCAGCCTCTCAATCACCTCTCTATTATGTCTCTCTTTAAAAAATGTAACAATGCTTTCCGCTGTCTCAGGTCCAATCTCGTGTATCTCCATCAATTTATCATAAGATGCCTCCATAAGTTCATCGAGGCCGTTGAAATTTTTCGACAACACCCTGGATATATGCTCTCCAACCTGCCTGATGCCAAGCGCATAGATAAACCTCGATAGAGTAGTATTTTTACTCTTTTTAATCCGATTGAGGAGATTTTCAGCGGATTTATCCGCCCACCTCTCTATACCGGTTATATCCTCTTTTTTAATCGAATAAAGGTCGGCAGCATCTTTTATGACGCCGTTATCAACAAACTGTTCGATATGTTTATCTCCAAGCCCCTCTATATTCATTGCCCTCTTGGATGCAAAATGCCTTATACCTTCTTTTAGCTGCGCAGGGCAGGAGAGTCCTCCTGTGCATCTATGAATAGCGCCATCTTTTGTTACGGCAGAGCCGCAAAGAGGACATTTATCCGGCATCTTGAATGGTTTTTCTGCACCGCTTCTTCTATCGTTAATCGCCATGACAACTTCCGGAATCACATCCCCTGCCCTCTGAACTATTACCCAATCTCCAACCCTCACATCCTTTCTGTCAACCTCGTCCTGATTGTGAAGTGTCGCCCTCTCTACGGTAACACCCCCCACAACAACAGGCTCCAACACTGCAACCGGTGTCAATGCCCCTGTCCGTCCTACGCCAACAATTATATCCATTACCTTTGTGGTTTCCTGCCTTGCCTTAAATTTATAAGCAACTGCCCACCTCGGGCTTCTCGTTAGAACCCCAAGCCTGTCCTGCAAGTCAAGGCTGTTCACCTTTACCACAATACCATCCAATTCATAAGGGAGTTCCTCTCTCCTCTTTTCCATATCCTCATGGTATTGTATAACCTCCTCGATTCCCTTGCATATTTTTATGAAAGGGTTTACCTTCAATCCCCATTTTTTCAGCGCATGGAGAATATCCCAATGGGTTTTAAATTTCGCGCCTTCTATTGCTCCGGCGCCATAGCAATAAATATCGAGAGGCCGTTCTGCCGTTATCCTGCTGTCCAGTTGTCTTAAAGAACCTGCAGCAGCATTCCTCGGATTCGCAAAAAGCTGCTCTCCTTTTTCCTCCCTATCTTTGTTCAATCTCTCAAAAGCCTTTACCGGTATAAAGACCTCCCCCCTGACCTCGAGATGGACAGGTATAGGTAAAGGTAAAGAATGTTTTCCCTCTACCTCTGCCTTTACCTGTAGTTTTAATGGGATACTTTTTATCGTTCTCAGATTAACCGTTACATCCTCTCCTGTATACCCATCCCCTCTCGTAGACCCTGCTGCAAAAATTCCATTAGTATAAATAAGCTCTATTGCAAGTCCATCCATTTTCGGCTCTGCAATATACTCTACATCCTTATCGGTCTCAAGGAATCTCTTTATCCTTTCGTCAAACTCCCTTGCCTCGTCGGTTGTATTGGCATTATTAAGGGAGAGCATGGGTATGGTATGGGCGGCGGACTTAAATTCTTCGAGCGGCTTTGCGCCTATTCTCCGGGTCGGGGAATCCGGGGTTAAAGAAAAGGGAAATTTTTCTTCCAGCTCCAACAACCTTTTAAATAACCTGTCATACTCTGCGTCGGATATCACGGGACTGTCGAGGATATAATAGCGGTAGTTGTGATAGTTTATCTCCTCCCGCAGTTTCTCGATTTCCTTTAATGCCTTTTTTTCGTCCATTATGAGCAAAAAGAATAAGGAGAAATGGGAAAATTGGGAAAAGGGAGAAAAAATATTGGACACAGATAAACACAGAAAAGTCAGGATAAAGATTTTAATAATCTGTGTTTATCCGTGTCCATCTGTGTCCTAATTCTTTTTTTGTTTTTTTCTCTCCATTTTTCCCTATTCTTCCTTTCTCCTTAATGGTTTTTATAATTTACCTATTCTTTAAAAAAAGAGAGGGAAGTATCTCCGTAACGAACAGTCCTTTTTAATTTCAACGACTTTAACTCCGAACTCCAAACTCCGAACTCCGAACTTTTCTTATAATAGTGCTCCCATATTACCTCTCCGTCTTTTTTTAAGATATTACATTGTGATATTTCCATCAAAGCCTGTTCGCCAAGATGGGATTTATAGGGAGGGTCGAGGAATATGAAGTCAAATTTCGCAGGGCTAAAGCCCTGCCCTACGCTTTTAATAAATTCTACTGTTTTTTCCTTTACAATCTTGCATCTTGCATCTTGCATCTTGCATCTTGAAAGGTTTTCTTTTATAGTATTTATTGCCTTTATGCTGTTATCTACAAAAACTACTTCCTTCGCCCCCCTGCTTAGAGCCTCTATACCGATTGCCCCTGTGCCTGCAAAGAGGTCTAAAAAGGAGCATTCGACAATTCTTTCTCCTATGATGTTAAATATCGCCCCTTTTACCTTGTCGGGCGTTGGACGGATAGAAAGTCCCCTGGGCGGGATAAGTTTTCGCCCCTTGAATATGCCTGAAATAATTCTCATTACCGATTTAGGATTTAAGATTTATGACTTAGGATTTTAAGAAGCTCAAATCCTAACCCGAACAAATCGGAAAGGCATAATAGCGGAGAAACTTTTCTCGAACGACCTCGCACATAAATTATGTGTGGGGAAAAAATAACGGAAGCGAGAGGAAAG
>CAYMMR010000094.1:0-9299 GCA_964391545.1 uncultured Nitrospinota bacterium
TTTTGCCATACCCGGCTTGAGACTGGGTTATGCAGTAGTGAGCAGCGATTTGATCGAGAGAATTGGAAATGCACAGGAGCCGTGGCGGGTGAATGCCGTTGCAAATGTCGTAGGGTGTGAGATATTAAAGGAGGCAGGTTATATAAATCAATCGCTGGAGCTAATCGCCAAAGAGAGAGATTTCTTTTTTTCCGAATTAGGCAATTTGCAGGGATTAAGGCTTTTTCCATCCGCGGCAAATTTTATAATGGCGTCGCTGGAACGGTCGGCAGTGAGCAGTCGGCAGTCAATAACCTCCGGATGCCTTTCCATGAGATTGGCGTCAAAAGGGATATTGATAAGAGATTTAAGCACAATGAGGGGGCTTGACGGCAGATTTTTCCGTTTTGCAGTGAGGAGCAGGGCTGATAACGAGGAATTAATATCGGCGATAAAAGAGGCATTGGGAAATTATGAAAGCTGCCACGGACGGACACGGACTAAATAAAAAGCAGAATACAGAAGCCAGAATACAGGATTCAGAAGAACGGCAATTTTTGTTTTTATTCTGACTTCTGACTCCTATATTCTAATGGTTTTGTCCGTGAAAGTCCGTGGCTAATCAGATTTTGTTCTTGAGGTTTTAAACATGAAAGATATCGGTTTGGTCATCCTACTTGCCTTTATACTCGATTTAATCCTCGGCGACCCTCGCTTCCTGCCCCATCCTGTCCGATGGATGGGAAAAGGGATTGAAAAAATAGAGTCTTTTTTAAGAAAGACTGCAATTCCTTTAAAGCTCTCAGGAATCTTGCTTGTTATCTGTATGACGGGTTTTACATTTACACTATCCCTCTTAATATTGAAGATTGCTTATGCAATTAACTCCTATTTAGGACTGATGAGTTCGGTCTTTATTATTTATACAGCCATTGCACCGAGGAACCTTTATGACGAGAGTATGAATATCTACCATACACTGAAGGAGGGGGATTTGAAATCGGCCCGAAAAGAACTTTCGATGCTCGTGGGAAGAGATACGAATGAACTCGATAAAAATGAGGTTATAAGGGCGTCTGTAGAGACTGTTTCCGAGAATATCGTAGATGCTATTATATCTCCTCTGTTTTATGCGCTCATCGGCGGCGCGCCGCTTGCTATTGCTTATCGGACTGTAAATACTATGGATTCGATGGTAGGATATAAAAACAACAGATATAAAGATTTCGGCTGGGCAGCGGCGCGGCTGGACGATGCTGTCAATTATATACCTGCAAGAATATCCGCCCTTTTGATACCTCTGTCGGCATTAATTTGCGGTAAGGATTGGCTCGGCTCTTTAAGAATAGCTATAAGAGACGGGAGGAAAAATCCCAGTCCTAACAGCGGGATTCCGGAGGCAGCAGCGGCAGGCGCATTAGGCATTCGGCTTGGAGGAGTGAATTACTACGGAGGTGTCCCGTCTAATAAACCATTTATAGGCGACGGGAAATCGGAGTTGTCCGACAGGCATATTAAAGAGGCGAATTATTTGATGCTCGTTACATCCGCGCTTATGGTATTAATTTGTTATGCCATAGTGTGTATAATAAGCCAATATATCTAACTCGAACGAGTCTGACAAGTTAAAATAGTGAAGAAACTTTCCTCTCACTTCCGTTATTTCTTCTTTTGCTCTTTTTTATAATTTCTTAAAGGAACAAAAGAAAAAATGCGATGAAAGGAAAAGTTATATAATCCATCGCTAAAGTCGTTCGAGAAAAGTTTCTTCACTATATAAATTTTCTTTCAATTTTGCGCAAGATTTTATTCATAAGTTATTAAAATGAAACAAATTGTTTTTTTGGTAATATTCTGTTTGTTTCTTTTAGGTAGAGCCTTTTCTGCGCCTCCTGAGAGAATCGTATCCCTTGCCCCGAGTGTTACCGAGATTCTCTATGCCATTGGACTCGAAGATAAGATTGCAGGGGTAACAAATTTCTGCGATTATCCGCCTCAGGCAAAGAAGAAGCCTAAGATTGGCGGGATGTCAAATCCATCCCTCGAAGCCATCATATCAATGAAACCAGATATTGTGGTAATGACTACAGACGGGAATCCTAAGGAGATTGAGGAAAGGCTCCGAGGGCTTGGCATAAAAACTTATATATTCAAGGCAAGACAGCTTTCCGAACTGCCGCAGGGAATAAGGGATATGGGGATGGCTCTCTGCGTAGAAGAAAAAGCAAAAACTCTTGCCGAAGATATAGAAAATAAGATTAAAAACTCAACACTCAACACTCAACACTCAACACTTAAAAAGAAGGCTCTCTTTATCGTCTGGCCCGAGCCTTTGCTCGTTGCAGGACCCGGCACTGCAATTGACGATGTCATCCAACTGTTAGGGTGGGAGAATATTGCCTCCGATACAGGCGTAAAATATCCTAAATATTCGGTGGAGGAAGTCATCCGCCGCTCGCCGGATGTTATTTTAATAGGCAATAGCATGGGTGTTAATACAAAGGAACTCTCAAAAGGGCTTTTAAAAAAACTCGGCATGCTCGAGGCTATAAAGAAAGGAAGTGTTTACTATACAGGAGATGCCCTTTACAGGCTGGGACCAAGGATAATAGAGGGGATCGAAGAAATGGAAGGGTATTTGCTCAAGGGGCAAGGGGACAACCCCCTCAATCCCCCTTTATTAAGGGGGAAGGGCAAAGGGCAAGAGTGATAATGAAAAGGATTACACTACTAATTATTATCTCTATCGGTATATTGTTTGTCTCTGTTTTTGCAGGGACGAGGTTTATTAACCCATTTAATGCCGATGCCGTAGATATGCAGATACTTTTTTCTATCAGGCTTCCACGGATAGCCGTTGCTATTCTTATAGGCTCCGCCCTCGGCGCATCCGGAGCGGTTCTGCAGGGGATTTTGCGAAACCCCCTTGCAGACCCATACATACTCGGAATATCGAGCGGCGCCTCTCTCATGGCTGCGGTAGGCATTATATTCGGCAGTATTATCTTCGGACTATTCACAATTCCATTTTTTGCATTTATAGGAGCGGTTTCCACAGGAATTGCCGTCGGCATTATGGGATACAAAAAGGGCGGGATATTGCCGGAAAGACTGCTCCTTGCAGGCATCGGCTTAGGTTTTCTATTCTCTTCCATGCTTATGCTTATTATGAGCGTCTCCACGGATGAAGGATTGCGGAGAGCAACACTCTGGATATTCGGGGATTTATCTATGGCAGATTGGTCATTAATTCCTTATGGATTTGTTTTTATATTTGCCGGTCTTAGCCTTTCTGTCTGGAGGGCAAAGGGCTTGAATGCCCTCATACTCGGCGATGAGATTGCCCACAGCCTTGGATTTTCGCCGGTCAAAGAGAGATTAATCCTATTTATTTCAGTAGGGCTTATGACTGCATCAGCCGTATCGCTCGGCGGCATAGTAGGTTTTATAGGACTTCTGATACCACATATAGTGAGATTCTTTGCAGGTTCCGACAGCAGGATTCTGCTGCCCCTCTCTGCGTTGACAGGCGGGACGCTGCTCTGTGCGGCAGATACAATCGGAAGAACGGCAATGTCTCCGATGGAGATTCCGGCAGGCGTCGTTACTGCCATCTTAGGCGCGCCATACTTCCTTTATTTATTAAGGAAAAGAGAGATAATGGGGGTTTAGGATGGGAATTCTCGATTTACGCAATGTTTCTTTTTCATATAACAAAGGCGGGTTTATAAAAGACCTGTCAATATTTATCGGCGGCGGCGAGTTTATTGCCCTTCTCGGCGCAAACGGCTCCGGCAAATCAACCATATTAAAACTCTCGGCAGGAATACTCAAACCGCATTCTGGAGAGATAAGGCTCTGGGACAAGCCGATTCATCTGTATAAAGGAAAAGACAGGGCGAAGCTTATAAGTTATCTTCCGCAGATGCTCGATGTAAATCTTCCCTTTAAAGTAAGGGAGCTTGTCAGCATGGGGCTTTATCCATACAATATTTCTCCCGCTTTGTCATTAGAGGAGGCTATGGAGACGGTTGGTCTTGCCGGTAAAGCGGATTCTTTTATATCCGAGCTCAGCGGCGGCGAGAGGCGAAGGGTTTTTATAGCCATGACGCTTCTTCAGGGTGCAGGCATCCTCTTGCTCGATGAGCCTCTTGCCAATCTCGATATTAAATATCAGATAGAGTTAATAAGACTATTAAAAGTTCTGCGGGATAAAAAAGGCATATCTATTATTATGGCGCTCCATGATATAAATATGGCATTCTACTTCGAGAAGGTATTGCTCGTTAAGAATGGGAATATGCTCGGCATGGGGAGTCCTGAATCTGTATTCAAAGAAGACATTATGAAAGAGGTATTCGATGTGAATATCGAGATAATGAGGCATAATTCCGGAGAGTTATTTATAAGCCATAAAAACAATTTTCTCGTCTAATCATTTTTTTTGTTTTTCTCATCTCCCTGTTTAGATTATAATAATTTTATGTTAGACAGGATTTTAAAAACACTAATAGAAAAGACGCAATTTAACTTTACAAGGCTTGCCGCCGTTATTGCCATAACTATCACCGTGTTATCGATGATTGTCCTGTTTATTGGCGCAAAGGTCGTAAAGGAAAAGGCTATTCACGACCTCGCAAAGTATGATGCCCGGCAGATAACCCAGTTTATCTTTCAGTCGCTCTATTCTGCCATGTCTAAGGGATGGACAAAAGGCGAGATTAAAGGGGTAATCGAAAGGCTCAATCGGGTAGAGCCGGATATGAAGATAGAGGTGTTGAGGGGGTTTCCTGTTATAGAGCAGTTCGGCGAGATGCCGGGAGAAAGGGAGATGAGGGAAAAAGACCCCCTCATTATGAAGGCAATCAAAGGAGAAGAATCGCTGATAAGAGAGGATAACTTCATCCATTATTATTATCCCATTATTGCCCAGAAGGAATGCAGGCGGTGCCATGATGTTGAGGAGGGTGATATTAACGGGATGATAAAGGTATCCTATCCGGTGCATAATCTGAAAATATCTCTAAATTTTCTTGTCAATCTGGGGCTTGCCTCCTTTACCCTGTTTCTGATAATTATTTTTCTGCTCTTTTATTTTTCCGTTAAGCTCTTCCTGATAAAACCGATACTGTCGCTGGTTGGTGTAATCAATGATATTATCGCACAAAGCGACCTCAATAAACGGATCCCCGAAACAAGCTATATTTCGGAGATACTCCACCTTACGAATCACTTTAATAAGCTCTTGCATACGGTTCAGGATTATTATCAGAAGCTGGAAGAGCTTGCAGTCAGAGACCCCCTTACAAAGTTTTATAACCGCAGAAAATTCGAGGAGTATATCGAGCATGAGATTAACAGGTCATCCCGCCACAACCACAAATTTGCAATTATTATGATAGACCTCGATAATTTTAAGTATATCAACGATACCTACGGACATCCCGTCGGGGATATAGTCCTTAAAGGCACAGCCTCTTTTATAGAGCAGAATATAAGAAATACCGATATACCGGCAAGGATAGGCGGAGACGAATTTTCGGTAATCCTGCCCGAGACCTCCATTGAAAGCGGGATGGTTGTGGCGGAGAAGATCCGTAAAGCTATGAGAGAAACACCAATAAACATTATGACAGGGGATGTGCTTATAAAGGCGAGTTTCGGAGTAGCAGAATATCCATTAAGCGGCAAGACAATGAAGGATATACTTACTTCGAGCGATGTGGCGCTTTACAGGGCAAAGCACCTCGGGAAGGACCATGTTGTGATGATCGAAGGCGGCGAGACAGAGGTGAAGATGGACAAGGTATCCAGGGGTGAGACGCTGAAAAGGGCGCTTGAAGAAGACAGGGTCGAGCCGTTCTTCCAGCCTGTTATCGATATTGTCTCAGGCGATATCTTAGCTTTGGATGTGATGGCAAGGATAAAGGAGGGTGATAGTTATATGCTTGCAGGGCAGTTCAAATCAACGGCAGAAGAGCTTGGATACATGGAGCAGATTGATACGGTTGTTTTTGAAAAGGGGATTTTGCTCTACAGGAGTATTCAGGAGAGATACTGTCCCGGCAAACCTCTTAAGCTATTTTTTGAGCTGCCGTCAAAGAGATTTTTTGCCGAAGATTTTCTTAAATATATACTTGAAGTGCTTACAAGGCACAATGTGTCGGGAGACAGAATCGTCTTTGAGATAGAAGAGCATGAGACATTGCCTCATATCAATAAATTTATCGAGCTTGCGAATAAATTTAAGGGGGAGGGCATACGATTTTTATTAAAGAATTTCGGGAGCGGCTTTTCGTCATTTATGTATTTAAAATATCTCGATGTATCCTATGTTAAGATAGACGGCGAGCTTATCAGGAACATAGAAATAGACAATCGCAACAGGATACTGGTTGCCAATATGCACCAGATTTTATCGCAGTTCAACATTAAAGATGTGGCTCCGCAAGTGGAGGGCAAAGATCCCCATGATGTTTTAAGAGAGATCGGCATAAGTTACGGACAGGGATTCTATTATGCCCCGCCGGAGGCATTTAAACGATAAGATGGATAAAACAGACATTCAACTGCAAGGACTCTATGCCATTATAAGACTTAACGAGATATTCGGTCATTTAACGAGCAATTTAAAGGATTCCTTATCGGTTGCGGTAGTCGAGATATCGAAACTCTTCTCCACGGATGCCTGCGCCATATTGATGATTGAAGAAGATAGAAAGACCCTAAAGCCTGCATCGGCTCAGTTGCAGAAGGATATTTATCAATACCCCGATATGTTAAAGAGCAGCGATATGTCCCGATGCAGGGCAATAGCGGATAAGACACTCGTTATATCGAGCCGTAATACCTGCTGTCAGAACCGTGTTTATAAAACTATGCCGGGTCTCTCTATCTGTATTCCGCTCATCGTGGATAATAATAGTATAGGTGTGTTGTCAATTGACTATCTGGACAGAGAATCCCTGTCAAACGAGGATCTCAATCTCTTGATCGCCATCGGCAATCTGATATCTTCTGCTATTCACAGGATTAACCTCTATACGAATATTAATAATAAATTGACAGAGCTGAAAAATACCCAGGCGCAGCTTGTCCAGTCGCAAAAACTCGAGGCAGTTGGCAGACTCGCAGGCGGAATCGCACATGACCTGAACAACATCCTTGCAGCAATTATCGGATATGCCGAATTGGCGGCATCGCCTGCGACCGATAAAGGCAAGATAAAAAATCATATAGAGAGGATTCTGGAGGCTTCGGGGCAGGCAAGCTCCCTTACCAAACAGATATTGGCATTCAGCAGAAAGCAGGCAATCAATTTGGAGGTTATAAACCCCAATGAGGTCATAAAAAATTTCCAGCCCCTTTTAAAAACCCTACTCTCCGAAAATATAGAGATGGAAATTACCCTTTCCCATGATGCCTGCGGCATCGAGGCTGACCGGCAGCAAATAGAGCAGGTAATTATGAACCTTACCCTTAATGCGAGAGATGCAATGCCAAAGGGAGGGAGGCTGATGATAAAAACAGAAAAGGCGGAAGTGAAAGAATCCCTTGCTGTGAGCCTCAACATAGATAGAGGGAGATACTTCATTATTACGATAAGCGATAGAGGCACAGGCATGACGGAAGATGTCCTTCAGCACATTTTTGAGCCCTTCTTCACTACAAAAGAAGGGGGCAAAGGAGCGGGTCTCGGGCTTGCCGTGGCTTATGGGATTATAAAGCAGCACAGAGGAACTATAGATGTAGAAAGCCATATTGAAAAGGGGACGGCATTTAAAATTTATCTCCCCTGCACGGAGAAATAAAGACCCTCGCCTCTTATTGCCCTTTGAGCCTTCGGATTTCAAATCCTAAAAAATATCAAAAAACCCACTTGACAGATTTTTGCGCGCAGTTTATAATTGAGAACGAATTTCAATTTCAATATCTTTTTTGTTTTTAATATATAAGCGGGATAAGGAAGGAGGTGATGAGGTTTTAATTGGAGTGCAATCGGTTGCGGAACGGATGTTAAACTTTATAGGAGGTAGATTTATGAGTGTATTTAAGAAGTTTTATCTATTGGCGGCGGTCTTGACAGCGATATTGGCTGCCGCCTCTCTTGCCTCTGCACAGGAGGACAGGGTAAGGGAGCTCGAAAAGAAGGTGGATGTCCTTGTTGAGGAGATGGAGAAATTGAAGCTCGGCGCAGTTGCAGAGCCAAAATATGAGAGCTTCATGGGTCTTGGACCCGCAGCATCTAAGGTATATGGGGTGGAAAAGGGATTATCCCTTGGAGGTTACGGTGAGGTAGTCTACAATAATTATCAGCACCCATCAAAAAAGGATTTTGCGGATGCCTATAGATTTATCCTATATGGAGGGTATAAGTTCAATGATTGGATTGTCATGAATACGGAGCTTGAGTTTGAGCATGCGGGTATTGGAAACACGGGTTCTAAGGAACCGGAGGTCTACGCTGAATTCTCATATCTTGATTTTCTATTGAACAATGGCTTCAATGTGAGGACAGGTCTAATATTGATGCCTGTAGGTTTTATTAACGAGTATCATGAGCCTACGGTTTATCATGGTGTTAATAGACCCGATGTAGAGCTGAATATAATTCCAAGCACATGGAGGGATATTGGTGTAATGGCTTACGGGAGATTTGGCGGATTGAAATATGATGCTGCACTCGTGAGCGGACTTAGGGCAAACAGCTTCACCAGCGGGACATGGATACGCTCAGGCAGACAGCAGGGGGCGAAGGTGAATGCCGATGCGCTTGGGACTGTAGTCCGTATTAATTATGAGCCTGCAGCAGACCTTTTAATTGGCGGGACATACTATTCGGGGAAGTCCGATCAAGGTAAGGGAGGAGACGAGGATAAATCAACCGATAAAGAGGGGAGTGTAAGTCTGTGGGAGGTCCATGCCCAGTATCAGATAAAGGGACTTCACTTGAGAGGACTCTATGCCAAAGGCTCTCTGGATGCTAACGATGCCTTCAAATCGGATTCAACTTTAGCAAAGGTAGGCAAAGAGGTTGACGGGTGGTATCTGGAGACTGCCTACGATATCATGCCTTTTGTAAAACCGGGGTCAGAGATGTCCCTTACGCCATTTGTGAGGTATGAAGCCTATGATACGAACAAAGAGGTTTTTGCAGGGCAGACCCGTAATAAGACACTGGACAGGACAGTAGCTACCTATGGTATTGGATTTAAGCCCCATCCCAATGTAGTCATCAAGGCAGATTATCAGCTGAGGGATACATCATCGAGTTTTTCAGAGGGCAAGGGGACGTCCCCTTGCCCTCTGAAAAACTCGAT
>CAYMMR010000095.1:0-9244 GCA_964391545.1 uncultured Nitrospinota bacterium
ACGACGATAATATACAACAAAATGAGGCATTTGTCAAGCCCCAAGCCTCCAAGCCCTGTGTGATATTATTCTTTATCTGGATATTTACCGGCAATCGAGCGGATTATATCCAGGACAGAAAAAAATGCGTCAATCATTTCGGGGTCAAATTGCTTTCCTCTCTGCCCTCGCAGTTCTTCTAAAACATTGGATTCGTCCCACGGCTCCTTATAACATCTCCTGCATGATAAGGCGTCATAAACATCGGCTATAGAAACCAATCTGCCTGCAAAGGGAATCTCCTCCTCTTTTTTCCCTTTTGCGTTTCCTTTATCATCCGCATGGCCTGCCAGAGGTTGTCCTGTTGCAATATCGATATACCCCGGATAACCGCCTCCATCCCACCTTTCATGATGGTTTAGCGCCACCTGCGCAGCCATATCGTCAAAATCCGATTGAGGATTCGAAAAAAGTCTTGCCCCAAGGAATGTATGCTGCTTTATAATAGCATACTCCTCGGGCGTAAATCTTGCCGGCTTTTTAAGTATCAGGTCGGATATAGCCACTTTTCCTACATCATGAAGCATTGCCGCGCTTCTTAGAACATCTTTCGCGCTTGTAATAGTTTCCTGCGATAAGCCCTTTTTATTAGCCCATGCCTCATAGATTTCAACGGAATAAGATGCCACCCTGTTTACATGCGGGCCGGTTTCCTTGGGGTCTCTAAGCTCCGCCATGCCGATCATTCGCAGAATTATGCTTCTGGTCATCTGCGCCCGCTCTAAACCTATTGCGGCATCATTGGCAAAAAGCAAAATAAGCGGCTCATCTTCCGATGAAAAGGGGATAATCTCATTTTTTTCATTCTGTGCATTTATCAACTGCAA
This sequence comes from uncultured Nitrospinota bacterium, assembly GCA_964391545.1. Taxonomy (GTDB): domain Bacteria; phylum Nitrospinota; class Nitrospinia; order UBA9942; family UBA9942; genus JACQEW01. Next base: position 867 of record CAYMMR010000095.1, read on the forward strand.
GACGCCGATTATGGTTCCTCTATAGTTTTTGAGAGGGACTGTCAGCATGGATTTGGATCTGTAGCCCGATGATTCGTCATACGCCTTGCCAAATGAATAAGGTACCCCTTGAGGCAGGCTGTATACATCCGGAATATTCAATATCTCCCCTGTGCTGGCAACATATCCTGAAATAGTTTTTTTATCGATGGGAACATTAAAGGTGAGGTAAGGAAGTTTTTTCCCGGGAGGTAATTTTTTTTTCTGGGTATCGTTTTGAGAATTGCTGAATTTTAATTTGCTGCCCTCGATAACATATATTGACCCTGCATCGGCATTGACAAATCTTCGCGCCTCCAATAGAATCCTCTCCAGCAGCAGGTCAAGGTCTTTAACCTGGGATATGTCTTTGCTTAATTCAATAATTTTTTTTAGTTTTTCTCTTTCGTTTAACATATTGTTATATCAATAGATGGAAAACTGCTTTCATGATGTGTAATATAAACCTGTGCAAAAGAGGTTGTCAAGGGAAAATTCGTGGTGAAAAGAGGATTGAATAAATATTTCATTAGTTATATTTGTATATGTTATGATAAATTTGTCCTGATGGGAAAAGGCTTTTATCCGATTTCAGGGTCATATAAATCCGAAAGGGAGGAGTTATGAAAAGAAGAATGGTAACAGTAGACGGGTGCACGGCATGCGCCCATGTGGTCCATGCAACAAATGAGATTATTACAATCTATCCGATCACCCCTTCTTCCCCTATCGCAGAGATATGCGACGCAAAATCAGCCGCAGGGGATGTGAACATCTGGGGTTCGGTGCCGAAGGTCAGCCAGATGCAGTCGGAGGCCGGGGTTGCCGGCGCTGTGCACGGATCCCTTACAACCGGAGCGCTGGCTACTACCATATCGGCGTCCCAGGGACTTCTCCTGATAATACCGAACATGTACAAGATAGGTGGGGAGCTTACACCGACCGTTTTTCATATAACCGCCCGCTCTCTTGCATACCAGGGTCTCTCCATATTCGGAGACCATTCGGATGTAATGGCAGCCAGGACCACAGGTTTTGCCTTGCTATGCTCAAAAGATGTCCAGGAGGCCATGGACTTCGCCCTTATAGCCCAGGCCGCAACCCTCGAATCGAGGGTTCCTTTCCTTCACTTCTTTGACGGATTCCGCACATCCCATGAGATACAAAAGATAGAGGAGCTTACATTCGACGACATGAGAGAGATGATAAACAACGACATGGTCATTGCCCACAGGATGAGGGGGCTTTCCCCGGACCGCCCGAATATTCGAGGGACATCGCAGAACCCCGATATATACTTCCAGGGCAGGGAGACCGTAAACGCATACTACAACCGATCCCCTGCAATCGTGCAGAAGGCTATGGACAGGTTTGCGGGGATTGTTGGAAGGAAATACCATTTATTCGATTATTATGGGCACCCGGAAGCTGAGAGGGTGATTGTTGTAATGGGCTCTGCCGGAGATACAGTTGCAGCCACAGCGGATGCCCTTAACACAAAAGACGGGCGGCTGGGGCTCATACATGTTAGGCTTTTCATGCCGTTTTCCGTCGAGGCGTTTGCAGAGGCGCTTCCCGAAACTGTGAAGTCCATAGCCGTCCTCGATAGGACAAAAGAGGCGGGAGCCATAGGGGAGCCGCTATACTTAAATGTTAGAACTGCATGCGGGGAGGCTATGGAGCGCGGGATAGCAAAGTTCGGACAGTATCCCCGGATAATCGGCGGCCGCTACGGCCTCGGCTCCAAAGAGTTCACGCCGTCCATGGTAAAGGCCGTTTACGACAACCTTGGAGAGAAAAGCCCGAAAAACCACTTCACCGTGGGAATTAACGATGATGTAACCGGGACAAGCCTCGGATACGATGAAAGCTTTACCCTCGCAGAAAAGGGAGGCTATGGAGCAATGTTCTACGGGCTTGGGGCGGACGGCACAGTAGGCGCCAACAAGAATACCATAAAGATTATAGGAACGGAGACAGACAACTATGCCCAGGGGTATTTCGTTTATGATTCTAAAAAGTCGGGGGCTATAACGGTCTCCCACCTGCGCTTTGGAAAAGGGCATATCAGGAGCCCCTACCTCCTGTCAAAGGCAAATTTCATTGCGTGCCACAATCAATCGTTCCTCGAGAAATACAACATGCTTGCCAACGCACAGGAAGGGTCAACCTTCCTCCTGACGACATCCGCAAAAAAGGAGGAGGCATGGAACTCTCTGCCCATAGATGTCCAGGAACAGCTCATATCTAAGAAAATGAAGTTTTACATAATAGATGCAGTATCGCTCGCCGATGAGATAGGTCTCGGTTCCAGGATAAACATGATTATGCAGACGGCATTTTTCATAATATCGGGGATACTCCCGAAAGAAGACACCGTAAGGTCGATAAAGGAACAGGTAAAGAAAACATACGGCAAGAAGGGTGTTGAGGTTGTCGAGATGAACTATGCCGCAATAGACAGGTCCCTCCAAAACATTGTGGAGGTGACTGTTCCCGAAAAGGCAACGAGCGCAAAAAGGATAAGGACTTCCGTACCGGATGACGCCCCGGACTTTGTGAAGAATGTGACTGCAGTTATGATAGGGGGAAATGGGGATTCGCTCCCGGTCTCCGCCATCCCTGCAGACGGCACATGGCCGACCGGGACGACCCAATACGAAAAGAGGAATATAGCCGTCCATATCCCGATATGGGAGCCGGATATCTGCATACAGTGCGGGCAATGCGCCTTCGTATGCCCGCATGCCACCATAAGGACAAAGGCATACGGCCCGGAGTATTTGAAAGGCGCCCCCTCTTCATTCAAATCCGTTGATGCCGAAGGGAAGGAGCTTAAGGGGATGAAGTTCACCGTTCAGGTGGCGCCGGAGGACTGCACCGGCTGCGGCTCCTGCGTATTCGTCTGCCCTGCCTATGGTAAGGATGAGAAGGGAAACAAGATACCGGACTTCAAAGCAATAAACATGAGGCTTCAGGAGCCGCTTCGTGGAGCCGAGGCCGAAAATTACAGGCATTTCCTCGGCATACCTGACACAGACCCCTCAAAATTCAATGCAGGGACAGTAAAGGGAAGCCAACTCGTCCGTCCCCTCTTTGAGTATCACAGCGCATGCTCAGGGTGCGGGGAGACACCTTATATAAAGCTTTTAACCCAGCTCTTCGGAGACCGCCTATTGATAGGGAACGCCACAGGATGCTCATCCATATACGGCGGGAACCTTCCCACGACTCCTTATACCAAAAGGGGGGATGGGAGAGGACCGGCGTGGTCCAACTCGCTCTTTGAAGACACCGCCGAATTTGCCCTTGGGATGAGGCAGACCGTTGACAAATTCCAATCACAGGCGCTCGAATTGATCGATAGGCTGTCCGCAAATCCTTCTTACAGCGATTCTATAGAGCTTTTCACCTCCATAAAAAACTCCGGACAGGAAACCCAATCCAAGATAGAGATCATGAGAAAGCTGGTGGACAGGCTTAAGACAAGGCTTTCAGGAGACGGCTCTTCCGACGCAAAGAGTTTATTCTCACTTGCTGACTATCTTATAAAAAAATCGGTATGGGGCATTGGCGGCGACGGATGGGCATACGACATAGGTTACGGCGGGGTTGACCATGTGCTTGCATCGGGCGAAAACATCAAGCTTCTCGTGCTCGATACGGAGGTCTATTCAAACACGGGGGGACAGATGTCGAAATCCACGCCTCTTGGCGCTATTGCCCAGTTTGCAGCCGGAGGTAAAAGAATCCCCAAGAAGAACCTGGCGCTGATAATGGCCACCTATGGGAGCGTCTATGTTGCCCAGATAGCATTCGGCGCAAACCAGTCCCACGCGGTCAAGGCATTTCTTGAAGCAGAGGCATACAAAGGACCGGCCATCGTAATTGCATATTCAACCTGCATAGCCCATGGGATAGATATGAGCAGGGGTGTGGAACAGCAGAAAAAGGCGGTGGCATGCGGGCACTGGCCGCTCTTCCGGTACAACCCCGACATGGAGCGCCAGGGAAAGAACCCTCTCGTTATAGACAGCAAGCCTCCGTCCATTTCATTCGAGGAATACGCATACAAAGAAACCCGCTACAAGGCGCTGAGATTAAGCAATCCTGCGTTAGCTGCAGAGCTCGCAAAGCAGGCTAATGAGGAGATAAAGAGAAAATGGAATTTTCTTATGCACCTGTCCATGTATGCGCCGGAACAAAGATAAAATCTATCAGTATTCATCCAGATGATACCACTCGGGATTTTCGAGCCAGCGCTTGGACATCGAAACCATATCTATTATGTCTTCGAGTATCAGATAGTGTCTTCTTTCCTCACCGGCTATCTTCATAAATATCTGCTTATGCGATTCATCCTTTGCCTCTGCCGCCTTGCCGAGATAAAACTTTTCGGTTTCTTCCTCGAACCCCTGAGCCTTTCTGTAAAGCTCTATATGGGAGATATTTAGGTTGGAGAACTCTCCGCCCTTCTTGATGACGGCAAAGATGCTTTTGGCATTATCCGCTATTGCCGTATCTGTAAGATTTACATCTTCACCCTCTTTCATCTTTTTGAATATATTGTAATGCCTCACCTCCGCATCCGCCAGCATCGTAAGTATATTATTTATGCCGGAATGATTGGTATTCCGAATCATCTCCCTGTAGAAGCTCTCGCCGTCTTTTTCCATCTTCATTGCATAATCATAAATGTCCATAATACGATCCTCCTTTCCTTATCCTGAAAACGATAATATCGAAAACAACCGATTTTATCATAAGTCATATTCCAAAATACCCCTGCCAATTACAAATTGCACTCCTTGACATTATACATCAATATGCTAATATTATCGGAAAAAATAACCGGGAGATGCAGTATCAATGCCTGTATATTCAAAAACAAAAAAGGAGGCAAATACTATGGCAGAGGATTTCAACAGTTATAAGGCGTGGGAAAATCACCTCAACTGCATTAAATTAATACAGTCATATCAATTCATACCAGTTATTTCTTTAAAAAATCCATTTCTTCAAAATTGCATCATTGTAACCCATTATAAAAGAATGCTGTTAAAAATTACGCCGCCTTTTTGCCTAACTGGCACGATTATTGTAGCAGTTATTTAGCAGGATTGCTTAAGGTAAGATATGGCAAATGCTGCAAGAGTGTTTCTTATGAGGTTAAAGATGTTGCGGTGAAAAATGATATTTTTTCACCGGATATTATTAGGAGGTGATAAATATACTAAATAGACGCAAGTTTGTATTAACAACAATGGGGTTTATGGCAATATTAATGGGATATAAAGTCCCGGTATATTCAAAAACAAAAAAGGAGGCAAATACTATGGCTTACAATGCAAAAGATTACTCAAAACTCATAGGCATCGAGGGATTCAGCGAGACACTGCTGAAAAACCATTTTACTCTCTATCAGGGATATGTCACAAATACCAATAAGGCGCTGGATATCCTCGATGCAATGTTAAAGGAAGGCAAAACAGGCGCTCCTGAATTTGCCGAGATCAAAAGGAGACTTGGATGGGAGTTCAACGGCATGAGGCTGCATGAGTATTATTTCGAAAATCTCGGAGGAAAAGGCGGAATAAATAAAAGCGGAAGGCTTGCAAAGAAAATGGCAGAGGATTTCGGCAGTTATGAGGCATGGGAAAAGGATTTTAAGGCAACAGGCGCAATGAGGGGCATAGGATGGATCGTGCTTTATCAGGATATTTCTAACGAAAAACTCATAAACTTCTGGATAAATGAGCACGATGTATCTCACCCGGCGGGCTGCAATCCCATATTGATAATGGATGTATTCGAGCATGCCTTTATGATCGACTATGGACTGAAAAGGGCGGACTATATCGAGGCATTCTTTAAAAACATAAACTGGGGTGCGGCAGAAGCACGACTTAAATAGTGTGCGGTGAAAAATGACATTTTTTTTCAGTATCGTTTAATCAGTCAACATCTTGGAATATGGCAAACCACAGATTAAAGGGAAATAGCCGCCTGACAGGCGGCAATATCCTGTCAGGCGCTATCTCAATCGCAAGCTAAAAGATGAAAATAGTCCGTTCTTTTGAAATTCAGATAGCCACATTCACCTGTTTTGACAATTGACGCCCCTGTTTATTAAGTTTACGCTTTACGCCATGATAAATATATTTTTTCGCAGGCATATATTCTGCAATTGCACTATAATATTTTCGCTATTCTTTTCTTTGTCCCCATGCGCAGCCAATGCCGAATGGGTAGAAGAGATTGCAGATTTAGAACCCGGACTTCTTTATGAGAGCAATATTAATCGCTCCTCCTTTGACTCCGATAAGAGGAGCGATACTGCTTTTATTCCCTCTATCTCGCTTGGCAGATACAACCAGTTGACCGATTCAGCACGATTGAGGGCAACGGTTGATTTAGAATTCGGGCAATATAATAATTTTAAGCTGCTGAACTACAGCAGGGCAGGCATTACACTTGCCATACGGCAAAAGATTGGTTTTGGCTCTTATGCGCCGTGGCTGCGCCCGCATTTATCTGCGGGATACATGGATGTCAGCAGCGATAACAGAGACAGTTATCTATATGAAGCGGGGCTGCATGCCGGGAAACAGCTGATTTCAGGACTCGATGGGAGGGTAGGATATGTTTATAATTTACGGGATGGAAAAGCGGAGGTGTTCGATCAAAGAAGCTATACGATATCTATAGAGACAGGCTACATATTTACGAATAGAATATTACTGACAGCCGGCTATTTTTACAGGGATGGCGATTTTGATTCGGCATATACATATTATAATGCGTCTAAAGTATATGACGGAGAGTATGTAAAGCATAAAATAGCCGACAACACCTTTGGAGAGAACTTCTACATATACAGGGCAGTTGGCAAGACAAATACGATATCCCTTATTGCAAGCTACTCCGTGCTGAATAATCATGGCTCCTTGAATATTGGTTATCAGCGCCAGGATGGAAAAGCCGATACCCTCGATTATTCGAACTCGATTGTCAGTGTAAGTTTCATTTACAGTTTTTAAGCTGCTGTTGTATAAGCCATATATTTCTAAAGATATGCGGAGTAAAAAAAAATCCGGGCTATTATTGCCCTTGCAATATTAATCGCTGGAGTACCGTCTGCTTCCTTTTCGGGGATTCTAAAGGTTACTGTCATGGATGAAAAGGGGAAACCTGTTAAAGATGCCATAATCTATGCTGCAGCAAGGAATGCCGCAGGGTATAAGGCATCTCCCGACGGCAAGACTATAATAGACCAAATAGATAACGAGTTTATTCCTTATGTCATTCCCGTGAAAGTAGGAACCGCTGTGCATTTCCCCAATCATGACCAAATACGGCATCATGTATACTCCTTTTCCCCAACAAAAAAATTCGAGATACCGCTGTATAAAGGAACTCCCTCCAATCCTGTAGTATTCGATAAGCCGGGGGTCGTTGTGCTGGGATGCAATATACATGATTGGATGACAGCATACATATTCGTAGTGGAGACGCCTTTTTATGCAGTTACCGATGCCGACGGCAAAGCAAAAATCGATAATCTTCCGCATGGAGAATACGATGTGCAGCTATGGAATCCTGGAATAAAAACAAGCCCGCAGCCCGTCAAAAAACAGATTGCCGCCACGGAAGAAAGCGCCGAAGATATTATATTTATCGTTAATCAGGTAAAGATATTGCGTCAGTGGAGGGCGCCGACGGCATCGGCTGGAGGGTATAGGTAAACTTCATTTGAAATTCCAATTCAAAAGCTTCAGGTCTCGCATCCTCGCCTTTTTTATCGGCCTCCTTATACTTGTCCAGACTGTCATTTTTCTTGCCGTTAATACAGTCAGCGTAAAGAATGCCAGATTGCAAATTAATGACGCATTAGAAGTAACTGCGGGTGTGTTCAAAAAACTGATTGCCGAAAGAAACCGGCGTTTGCTGGAGGCGGCAAGGCTGTTATCCGGCGATTTTGCATTTAAGTCGGCTTACGCTACGCATGACCGCAATACCATCTTATCGGCTTTAGAGAATCATAGAACAAGAATCCAGTCCGATACAATGATGATTGTATCGATAGATAACATTGTCCTTGCGGATACGCTTCATCCGGATGCATCCGCAGCTCCATTCCCATTCCCTGAACTTATTAAATCTGCTGAATCTAATGAATACGGCGAAGCGGCATCGGTAATACTTATCAACGGGCAGCCTTATCAGATGGTTGTAGTGCCTCTATTGGTCCCTCTGCCCGACGCATGGATTTGTATTGGATTCGTTATAGACGACAATTTTACAAGAAATCTTCAAAAATTGACGCAATCTCATGTGTCGTTGTTAAAATCCAATACGGA
>CAYMMR010000096.1:0-9223 GCA_964391545.1 uncultured Nitrospinota bacterium
ATATTTTATATGGTTCAATTTACTCTGGAAGAAATTTTAAAGACAACAAAAGGGATGCTCTTATCCGGTTCCGGCTCGGGGAGCTATCCGTCCATATCCATAGATTCGAGGACTATCGGCAAAGGCGGGCTTTTTATAGCTATTAAAGGAAAAAATTTTGACGGGCACGATTTTGTATTGCAGGCATTAAGGAGGGGCGCTGCCGGGGCGATTATTTCCCGGGATCCGGAAAACAAAAAATCTCCCGCACGACCCACGAGCCACAATTCCCGGGCCCCGAATATAATCATGGTAAAGGATACCCTGAAGTCCCTGCATGATATTGCCAATCATCATAGGAAAAAATTTAATATTCCCGTCGTCGGGATAACGGGAAGCAATGGAAAAAGCACCTCAAAGGAGATGTCCGCCTCTGTGGCATCGGTCAGGCTCAATGTTCTTAAAAACGAAGGAAACCTTAATAACCAGATTGGCCTGCCGCTGACGCTTTTAAAAATGGATGACAGCCATCGGGCTGCGATACTCGAGATGGGCATGAACGAGAGGGGAGAGATAGAAAAATTGAGCAGGATAGCGGAGCCGACCATAGGATTAATTACCAATATAGGCAAGGCGCATCTTGAGAATCTGGGATCCATGGAAAACATAAGAGATGAAAAAGGCGGGTTGATAAAGACAATAGGAGAAAAAGGAACGGCAATTTTAAATTCCGATGACCCCATGTCCGAAGGGCTGAAAAACGGATTTCAGGGGAGGGTAATTACCTTTGGAATAAATTCTGCCTCTGATATTAGGGGATTGGATATAAAGAAAGACAGGGATTTTGGTTATCGGTTCCTTCTTAAAATGGATGGAAGGGCTGCCGAAGTCTGCCTGTCATATCCCGGCTATCACAATATATACAATGCCCTTTCGGCAGCCGCTGTCGGCAAGAGTCTCGGTATTGCCATTGACGATATTAAAAAAGGGCTCGAATCTTTTAAGCCTCTCCCCATGAGGATGGAGCGGTTTGTTATCGATGACGGCATAATGATTATAAACGATGCCTATAATGCCAATCCTTCTTCTATGGAGGCCGCTATTATGACATTATCGGAGAGTTTTTCTTCAGGAAGGAAATTTCTTGTTATGGGAGATATGCTGGAATTAGGCATTGCTTCGGAAGATGCCCATAGATATATAGGCAGGCTTGCTGCATCGCTGTTTTTAAAGGGAGAGGGGCGCCGGACAATAGATTATCTTATAACCGTCGGCATACAGTCGAGGTTTGCCTTTTACGAGGCAGTTGGTAACGGCATGCCGAGAGACAGGGCATATTGTGCGGAAAATCCCGACGAAGCCGCATTTATACTCGATGACGAACTGGAGCCAGGCGATTGCGTAATGATAAAAGGTTCGAGGGGCATGAGGCTGGAGAATGTGGTGGAGAGGATTGTTGAGTTCAGAAGACAGAAGGCAGAAGACAGAAGACAGAAGGCAAAAGATAAAATCCAAGATGAAGAAGATGTCTGTCTTCTGACATCTGACATCTGTCTTCTGTCTTCTGACATCTGACATCTATGTTATACCATCTTTTATTTCCTCTTCACGAGACATATTCGGTATTCAATGTATTCAGGTACATAACATTCAGGACTGCTTATGCGATACTGACTGCATTGATTATAAGCTTTATATTCGGCCCGTGGATTATAAAAAAGCTTCAGGAGAAGCAGATTGGAGAGAGGATAAGGGAGGATGTCCCGCACTCTCACCGGTCAAAGGCAGGAACACCGACGATGGGCGGGATTATGATACTCTTTGCCCTCTTTGTCCCGACGCTTCTCTGGGCGGATTTGACCAATAAGTATGTGTGGCTGGCAATGTTTTCGACCCTCTCTTTCGGGTTAATAGGCGTTTTAGACGATTATTTGAAATTAAAAAATAGAAAGGATGGATTAAAAGGGAAAGAAAAATTTGCGATGCAGGCAGCGGCAGCGGCGGTCGTCGTTCTTTTTTTGTATTTAGATAAAGAATTCTTGCCGGTTATGACAAAGCTGTATGTTCCGTTTTTGAAAAATGTAAGACCGGAAATTGACGGCATATACATATTGTTTGCAATCCTCGTGATTGTGGGAACATCAAATGCAGTCAATCTTACCGACGGGCTGGACGGACTGGCAATAGGTCCCATAATAATAGCTACTACTGCTTATATGATAATTGCATATATAACGGGCCATTTTAATTTTTCAAATTACCTGAATATCCAGCATATAAGGGGCGCCGGCGAACTGACTATATTCTGCGGGGCTGCGGTCGGGGCAAGCCTCGGGTTTCTCTGGTTCAATTCATACCCTGCACAGGTATTTATGGGGAATGTAGGGTCAACCGCACTTGGAGGCATGCTCGGGACAGTGGCGGTTATAACAAAGCATGAGCTTATATTGCTGATAATAGGAGGTATATTCGTTGTGGAGGCGCTGTCCGTCATACTGCAGGTGGCATCTTTCAAGCTTACGGGAAAAAGGATATTTAAAATGGCTCCGCTGCACCATCATTTTGAAATGTCGGGATGGGAGGAGCCGAAGGTTATTGTGAGATTTTGGATTGTCGCCATTATACTGGCGCTGCTCTCGTTGAGCACATTGAAGTTGAGATGAGGGATGAACTGCAAAGACTCTTTTTCTTCGCTTTCGTTATTTTACCTTTTGCTCTTTTTAAATTATTTAAGGAACAAAAGGAAAAATAAAAAGTCGCTCAGAAAAAGGTTTTTGCAGTTTAAAACAATATGGATTTAAAGAATAAAAATGTTTTAGTGGTTGGACTTGCGAGGTCGGGTGTATCTGCCGCCAATCTCCTTTTTAAGTCAGGCGCAATAGTAACGGCAACGGACGGGAAAGGGGAAGGGGAGTTATCGGAAAATATAGAGAGGCTGAAAAAAGGCATTTCGCTGAAGCTTGGGGGGCATGACAGCGTAAATTTAGAGGATATTGACCTTACGGTTATAAGTCCGGGCGTGCTTTGGGATTCTCCATTTTTAGACAGGATAAGGAAGAAGGGGATAAAGATAATAAGCGAGGTTGAACTGGCATTTCAATATCTCAAAGCCCCATTTATTGCAGTAACAGGGACAAACGGCAAGACTACCACCACTACGATGACAGGCGAGATGCTTGCGAGAGGCGGCAGGAAAGTATTCGTAGGCGGAAATATCGGAAATCCCCTTTGCGAGGAGGCTTTGAATGACGGGAGGAGCGAATTGGTTTTATCGGAGATAAGCACATTTCAGATGGAAGGCATAGAGACATTCAAACCTCATATAAGCGCCATATTGAATATTACGCCGGATCATCTCGACAGGCACAGGGATATGGACGAATACATAGAATTGAAAAGGAGGGTGTTTGTAAATCAAGATGAAGGGGATTATACGATATTGAATATGGATGATGATATTACCGCAAATCTTTCCAAAGAAGGGAGAGGGAGGAAGATATTTTTCAGCAGGCTCAAAGAGGTGGAGAACGGCGCATTTGTGAGAAAAGATAATATCTTTTTTAAGATGGACGGGAGAGAGCAGAGGGTTTGTTCTCTATCGGATTTAAGGCTTATCGGGGTGCATAATATAGAAAACACCCTTGCATCCGTTGCAATAAGCGGTCTCTGCGGCATACCGGCAAAGGCTATGGGAGAGGTAATATCGGAGTTTAAGGGAATAAAACACAGAATGGAATTTGTAAGGGAGATAAAGGGGATTAAATTTATAAACGATTCGAAGGGGACTAATGTGGGCGCCGCGGTTAAATCGCTTCAGAGTTTTAACGAGCCTATAATACTTATTGCAGGCGGAAAAGATAAAGGGAGCGATTATTCTCCTATGAAGAATCTTATCGAGGAGAGGGTTAAATTTTTAATACTGATAGGAGACGCAAAGAAGAAAATAGCAGCGGCCCTGAACGGCTTTAAAAACAAGATCGAGGCTGTCAGCCTCGAAGATGCCGTAACAGAGGCATTTAACAGGGGAAGCAAAGGGGATGTTGTCCTCCTCTCTCCTGCATGCGCCAGCTTCGATATGTTCAGGGATTACGAGGACAGAGGAGAGCAGTTTAAAAAGATTGTAAAAAAGATAGGGCAAGGGGCAAGGGACAAGTAAAAAATCCTTGACCCCTGACCCCCGACCCTTGACCCTTGTATTATTTATGCCCAAAAAAAGAACATTTGACCCGATAATTCTCGTAAGCGCCGTTGTCCTGACAGGGATAGGCATTGTGATGGTTTACAGCGCCAGCGCCGTGGTAGCTATGGACAAATTTGGAGACCCGCAATTCTTTTTAAAAAGGCATATTATGTGGGTGATGCTCGGACTTATTTCTATGATAGCGGTAATGAGGGTAGATTACAGAGAATTGAAGAGGTTTACCTATCCGCTGCTGGCGGTTTCGATTGTTCTGCTTGTTATGGTGCTTATACCCTATTTCGGCAAGACGGCCGGAGGGGCAAGGAGATGGCTAAGTTTAGGTCCCCTGTCATTACAGCCGGCAGAAATGGTCAAGTTTGCCCTTGTATTATTTTTGGCACATTCCTTGGTAAAGAGACAGGAGCTTCTAAAGGACTTTACTTATGGGTATCTTCCGAATTTAGTGGTATTAGGGGTATTCTTTATCCTGATTATCATACAGCCGGATCTGGGAAGCGTCCTTGTTATATCCATAGTTGCATTTATTCTCATGTTTGTCGCGGGCGTCAAATTTTCTTTTTTATTTACATCCTTTTTGATGATGCTCCCATTTCTTTATATGGCGGTATTCAGGGTCGGCTACCGCAAGAAGAGAATTATGGCATTCCTCGATCCGTGGAATGACCCGCTGGATACGGGTTTTCAGACAATCCAGTCTTTTCTGGCTCTTGGAAGAGGCGGATTCTTTGGGCTTGGACTGGGCGAGGGGAAGCAAAAACTACTTTTTTTGCCGGAGCCTCATACCGACTTTGTGTTTTCTGTAATGGGGGAAGAATTGGGTTTTATCGGTGTTTCCGCGGTTATGGTTATTTTCCTTATATTGATATGGAGGGGCATCGGGGTATCGTTAAGGTCTCCCGATTTATACGGCACATATCTGTCTCTCGGCATTGTTCTTACAATAGGGATTCAGGTGGTAATTAATATGGGAATAGCGACAGGCCTCCTACCGACAAAGGGGCTGCCTCTGCCGTTCTTAAGTGTCGGCGGCTCATCCCTTTTGATTTCTATGGTCAGTATTGGGGTGTTGTTGAACATATCGGAGCATACAAGTTAGGGAAGTGTTGAGTCTTGAGTGTTGAGTTAAAAAAATCTTAACACTTAACACTTAACACTTAACACTTAACACTTAACACTTAACACTTAACACTTAACACTATATGAAGGTTGTAATTGCCGGCGGGGGGACAGGAGGTCATCTCTTTCCCGGAATAGCAGTGGCACAGGAATTTAAAAGACTTGCCCCTGAATTTAGTAATCAGGGGAAGGACGATTCGATTCGGATGCTCTTTATAGGAACGGAAAAGGGAATAGAGAGCAGGGTTGTTCCGAAAGAAGGTTTTGAGATTAAGTATATATCCTCGGAGGGCATTAAAGGGAAAGGGTTTTTAAAAAAAATAATGGCTGTTGCAAAGATACCCTTAGGTGTTTTTCAGGCGATGCGGATTTTAAACAGTTTTAAACCCGATATTGTTATCGGCGTTGGAGGGTATGCCTCTGGGCCTGTTGGCGCTGCGTCTCTTTTATATGGTTGTCCTCTTGTTATAGAGGAGCAAAATATCTTCCCCGGCATTACAAACAGGATACTGGGTAGATTTGCCGATTTGATATTTACGTCCTTCGAAGAAACGGAAAAATTCTTTAACGGGAGAAAAGTTCGTTTTACAGGAAACCCGGTGAGAAGGGAGATAAGAGAGTTGGGAGTTGGGAGTTGGGAGTTGGGAGTTAAATCCGAACTCCGAACTTTCAATCTCTTGGTCTTCGGCGGCAGCCAGGGGGCGCACAGCATCAATATGGCGATGGCAGAGGGATTAAAAATTCTGGAGAATATTAAGGATTCTATATTCATCGTTCATCAGACAGGAGAAAAAGATTTTGAATTTGTAAAAAGGGCTTATGCGGAAAAAGGATTCAATGCAGAGGTCGTTCGATTTATACACGATATGGCAGAGGCATACAAAAAGGCAGACCTTGTCATAAGCCGTGCAGGGGCTACGACATTATCCGAGCTTACATCCTGCGGGAAGGCGGCAATATTAATACCGTTCCCCTTTGCAGTCGATAATCATCAGGAGAAAAACGCCCTTGTGCTAAAAGGACATAATGCAGCAGAGGTAATAATAGAAAGGGATTTAAACGGCAAGATATTGGCAGATAGAATCTTGTCTCTTGCGGATGATAGGGAAAGGCTTGCCGGGATGGAAAAGGAAAGCAGAAAGATGGGCAGGCCGAATGCTGCAAAGGAGATAGTGGAGCAGTGTTATAAAATGATACAAGCAACGAGCAATGAGCAACGAGCAACGAGTTTCAAGTGACAGGCTCATTGCTCATTGCTCATTGCTTTTTACATATGTTCAGAAAAACAAGACACATACATTTTATCGGCATAGGAGGATCCGGTATGAGCGGCATTGCCGAGGTTCTCTTGAATCTCGGCTATAAGGTAAGCGGTTCCGACCTTTCCCAATCCGAGTCTGTGAGGCGCCTGACGAGCCTTGGGGCAGAGGTCTCCATAGGTCATAAGGCCGCTAATATAAACGGCGCGGAGGTTATAGTTATCTCATCCGCTGTATCTCCCGACAATGATGAGATATTGGCGGCAAAGGGGAAGCTCATACCTGTAATACCGAGGGCAGAGATGCTGGCAGAGCTTATGAGGCTTAAATACGGTGTTGCAGTTGCCGGGGCGCACGGCAAAACCACGACTACCTCCATGATAGCCTCTGTCCTGTCTTCGGGCGGTCTCGACCCCACAGTGGTCATAGGAGGGAGGGTGAACAGTATGGGCAGCGGCGCCAAGCTCGGTCAGGGCGATTTTCTCGTAGCCGAGGCAGACGAAAGCGACGGCTCTTTCTTAAAGCTTACGCCTACTATAGCAGTAGTTACTACGATCGATTCCGAGCATCTCGACCATTACGGCGATATATCGGAGATAAAAAAGGCTTTTTTAAAATTTATAAATAAAGTCCCATTTTACGGGTCTTCCGTTCTCTGTCTCGACCAGGAGCATATACAGGCGATTATACCGCAGGTAGAGAAAAAATTTATTACCTATGGCTTTACGGGTCAGGCCGAGTATACTGCAAGGGATGCGATATTTTCAGGCAGGACGACTAAATTCACCGCCTTCAGAAGGGGGAAGGCATTGGGTAATATCAGGCTGAATATACCGGGGGTGCATAATGTGCAAAACTCTCTCTCTGCCATTGCAGTCGGTGTCGAACTCGATATTGACTTTGATTCCATAAAAAAGGGGTTGGAGGAATTTAGCGGTGTTCAAAGGAGGTTTCAGGTAAAGGGAGAGGCGGACGGCATAATGATTGTAGACGATTATGGACATCACCCTGCGGAGATAAAAGCAACCTTGAGGGCTGCAAAAGAGGGGTGGAAAGAAAAGAGGCTCATAACGGTATTTCAGCCGCATCGTTATACAAGGACAAGGGATATGCTGAAGGAATTTTATACTGCATTTTACGATTCCGATTCAGTGGTCATAACGAATATATATCCGGCAGGAGAGAAGCCTATCGAGGGAATACATGCAGGGCTTATTTATGACGGCGTTAGGGGACACGGGCATAGGGATGCGGTTTTTATAGCGGATAAAGATGAGATTGTCGAATACCTGTCAAAGAAGGCAAAGAGCGGAGATATGGTGATTACACTCGGCGCAGGGGATATATGGAAGGTGGGGGAGGAATTTTTAAGAGTTAAAAATGGGGAATAACAATGCTGCAAAACCTTTTTTTTCGCTTCCGTTATTTTTTCTTTTGCTCTATTTTAACCCCCCTTCCTCCACCCTTTAAAAAAGGGGGGATTGAGGGGGGTTGGAACAAAAGGAAAAATGCGGTGTAAGGAAAAGTTATATAAGCCACCGGAAAAGTCGCTCAAAAAAAGTTTTGCAGTATTCTCTATAGTGAAAACCGAAGAATTAAAAATTATTTTTGAGGAAGTAAAGTGTGAAAAGAGATTCGATGAGCCGATGCGAAAACATACTTCTTTTCGTATCGGAGGCAATGCAGATTTATTAATATTTCCGAGGGGGACGGATGATTTAAAAAATATCGTTTGCCTTTGCAGAGAAAAGAGAATCCCTTCGTTCATTCTTGGATTCGGGACAAATCTTCTCGTTAAAGACGGCGGCATACGAGGGGTGGTTGTAAGTTTAAGAAAAGAGTTCGGAGATATTAAAAGACAGAAGGAAGGAGATGGCAATGTCGAATCACGAATCACGAATCACGAACCGCGAATCACAGCAGGCGCAGGCGCAGGATTGCGGACTCTGGTAAATTTTACCATAAAAAATGAATTATCCGGGATGGAGTTTGCGTCGGGGATACCTGGCTCTGTAGGAGGGGCTCTGGTAATGAATGCAGGCGCAAAGGGCGGGGAGATGAAGGATGTCGTTAAATCCGTGAGCATAATGACCTCAAAGGGAGAAGCAGAGACGCTTAAAAATGAAGATATTAAGTTCTCTTACAGAAGTTCTAAGTTTCCTTCGGGCTCGGTAATTCTTCGGGCAGAACTGCTTTTAAAAAAAGGCAATGGCAGAGATATAAGGAAAACCATGAAATTCCTTGCAATGGAGAGAAAAACAAAACAGCCGATATCTTCTCGAAGCGCAGGGTCTGTATTCAAAAATCCGCCTGGAAATTTTGCTGGAAGACTTATAGAATCGGCAGGGCTTAAGGGGTTTAGCGCAGGAGATGCAGTGGTGTCCGAAAAGCATGCGAATTTTATTATCAATAAGGGTAATGCGACCGCAAAGGATGTGTTGAAGCTGATTGAGATTGTAAAGGAAAGGGTGCTTGTAAATACAGGGGTCTCTCTGGAGGAAGAGATTAAGATTGTGGGAGAAGATGATGTGTATTGATAAAGCCTGTAAAAACCTTTTTTTCGCTTCCGTTATTTTTCTTTTGCTCTATTTAATTTTATTAAGGAACAAAAGAAAAAATGCGGTGTAAGGAAAAGTTATATAAGCCACCGGAAAAGTCGCTCAAAAAA
>CAYMMR010000097.1:0-9223 GCA_964391545.1 uncultured Nitrospinota bacterium
TCTCTACACAAGACATTGGAGATGAAAGAAGAATATTTTCGCTCCCTCATAGAAAACTCCTCTGATATAATCAGCATTCTCGATAATAGAGGAGCCTTTATATACTTAACACCCTCAGTGGAACGGATACTCGGATATAAACAGGATGAGTTGCTCGGCAAAATCGCCTTTGATTATATCCATCCTGATGACCGTCCAAGAATTATCGAGGTCTTCACCCGATTGGTTTCAAAGCCAGGTACCCAGCCGAGAGAGGAGTTTCACTTTCTCCATAAAGACGGCTCATGGCGCATCATAGAATCCATAGGATATAATCTCCTCGATAATCCTGCCGTAAGAGGAATCATTATCAATACCCGCGATGTTACGGAAAAGAAGGCTATGCAGGAGGAAATAATGAGGTCGGAAAATCTCAGGGCAATCGGAGAACTGGCGGCAGGCGTTGCCCACGAGATAAACAACCCGATAAACGGCATTATCAATTATGCGCAGATGCTGATAAATACTCTAAAAAAAGGGACGGGAGACGCCGACATTGCAAACCGAATTATAAAAGAGGGGGACAGAATAGCCAACATCGTCAGAAACCTCCTCTCATTTTCCCGCCAGGACAGGGATGCAAAATCTCTCTGCCGTATCCACGAGATACTTTCCGATTCCCTCGAGCTTACAGAGAGGCAGTTATTAAAAGACGGCATCAAGCCAAAGGTGGATGTTTCCCAAACATTGCCCGAAGTAATTGCAAGCCCCCAGCAGATCCAGCAGGTCTTTCTGAATATTATCGGCAATGCACGGCATGCCCTGAATCTCAAATATCCGCAGCATCATAAAAATAAAACCCTCGATATTTCGGCAGAGGAGGCGACGCTTGACGGATACCGCTATGTAAAACTTACATTCCATGACAGCGGCACAGGCATACCCGAAAATATACAGGATAAAATCATGGAGCCCTTTTTTACGACAAAGCCGAAAGGCGAGGGGACAGGGCTTGGATTAAGCATCAGCCACGGCATTATCGGAAACCACAACGGCAGGATTATGGTTGAGAGTGTCGAAGGAGAGTTTACAAAGGTAACAGTCCTGCTCCCATGCCGTTAGAACCTTATGAATAAATTTTTGCGCAAAATGGCAAGAAAATTTTACAAGCGATTCTTGGGTTAAGTGCTTGTCTGACCTGTCATTGCGAGAACCCAAAGGGTGCGAAGCAATCTCCTATCATCGATTGAGATTGCTTCGCCCCTGATTGAATTATTCAGGGGCTCGCAATGACAACGAAGAATCGCTCAATTTAGGTAGAAAATATGTGCTAAAATTAAGCCGGGTTGCTTAAAATAGAAAAACATCTTCCGGGAGGCTTAAAATTATGGGAATCATTATTGCAATATTATTTTTCATCGCAGCATCCGTTCCCGCATCCGCTGCGGAGAGGATTCTAACGGCAAAGAGCGACCTTATGGCTCTCAGTCTCGAAGAACTAATGAACATAACCGTAACCTCCGTCTCGAAGAAGGAAGAGAGACTCGCAGAAACAGCAGCCGCTATTTATGTCATTACAGGCGAAGACATCAGACGCTCCGGAGCCGCCGGCATTCCCGAAGCCCTCCGAATGGCGCCCGGGCTTCAGGTCGCCAGAATCGGCTCGAATACATGGGCAATCTCCTCACGGGGATTTAACGAGCGATTCTCTAACAAACTGCTTGTGCTTATGGACGGCAGGACTGTTTATACACCGATATTTTCGGGAGTTCTCTGGAATACTAAGGATACCATGCTCGAAGATATAGAAAGAATCGAGGTGATACGGGGCCCCGGCGCAGCATTGTGGGGATCCAATGCAGTCAACGGTGTAATCAATATCATTACAAAAAAAACAGGGTATACTCAGGGAGGCATTGTTTCCGGGGGTGCAGGCACAGAGGAGAGGGGTTTTGGCGCATTGAGATACGGCGGGAAACTTGCCGAAGATATATCTTACAGGGGTTATGTAAAGTATTTTAACCGCGACGATTTTATCCTTTCATCGGGCGAAAACCCTCCTAATGACAAATGGAATGCCCTTCGGGGGGGCTTTAGAGCAGACGGGAATATAAACGGCACGGATTATTTTACTTTGCAGGGCGATATTTATAATGGCAGCGGCGGCGGCAGGGAAGATGTTTTTGTCCCCTTTTCCCCTTATGCGCTGCAAAAAGATGTCGATACGGAGTTCATCGGAGGAAATATACTGGGCCGGTGGAAGCATAAATATTCCGATACTTCGGAAGCATCTCTGCAATTGTACTACGACCGCACAGAAGACCGGTTCGATTTTCTGCAAGACATGAATGCGGTTGTCAATACCTATGATGTGGATTTCCAGCACCGCTTTCATTTAAGCGATAAACAGGAATTTACTTATGGACTCGGATTCAGGCATATATCGGATGATGTCAGCGATGATGCAAATGTCTCTTATACCCGGCAAAGCAAGAGTTCACAATTATACAGCGCCTTTGTCCACGACGAGATTACTCTGATAGCGGACAGGCTTAAGATTATCTTAGGGTCAAGATTCGAGCATCATTATTATACAGGTTTTGAGATACAGCCTAACGGACATATCCTCTGGACGCCCCGCAAACGTCATACGGTTTGGGGAGCAGTATCCCGGGCGGTCAGAACACCCAGCCGGGTTGACCGTGACTTGAAATCTCTTTACGCGGGTGTGCTGCCCCCCGGCTCGTTGTTTTACGGCTCCCCGGCTGCCCTTTATTCCATATCTGGAAATAGTAGTTATGCCTCCGAAGACCTTATTGCTTACGACATAGGTTATCGCTTTCAGCCGTCAGATGACCTTTCCATAGACATTGCATCCTTCTACAATACCTATAACAACCTTCGCACCTATGAGTTGGGAAATCCCTTTCTCGAAGCTTCATCCTCATCGGCTCATTTAATTATCCCTACTACCCTAAATAATAAGAAATATGGCGAGACTTACGGGCTTGAAATTTCGGCACAATGGCAGGTATTGCAGCAGTGGAGGCTGCATGCCTCTTATTCAAATCTCCAGGTGCAAATGCACGGCAAAGACGGCACCACGGATACGGTAACTATTAATCGTGAGGCTGGAACTTCTCCCCGCAATCAATTCACGCTGAGGTCCTCTTATGACCTGCATGAGAATATGGAATTTGACGCGTTCATACGCTATGTAGACCGCCTTTCTACGGATGCTATTAATAGCTACACCGAGATGGACATCCGTTTTGGATGGAGCCCCATAAAGAACCTCGATGTCTCTATCATAGGACAGAATCTTCTGAACGAAAGCCATACGGAATTCAAGGCAGAGGGATTCTATTACTTAAAACGGATATTCAAAGGGGTATATACGGAAAGGTTACATGGAGATTTTAAATCAAAGTGTGGTTAAGTAGTTTAGTAGTTGAGTTGTTAAACCACTTAACTACTTAACCACTTAACCACTTAACTTTATACATTTATGAATTTAACTCCTAAAAAGGATTTTAAGGTTTTTTTTGTGATGATAGGGGCATTGGCGCTTCCTGCCGCTATAACCCTGCTCAGTATCGAAAAACCCGGCGACCGTATTATTCCTCCCGACCCTACGCCCTTTGGCTATACATGGAGTCTGTTGCTCTTTATAGTCCCGATTATAGCCATCGTTGCATGGCTGCATATTAACCATGACGAAAAGTTTATACGAAAATCCTTCTATCTGACAATCGGAATATTGATTCCTGTTAGTTTTATATTGGATATAGCCCTCGGCAACAGCTTCTTTACCTTCCTAAACCGCAATGCAACGGTTCAGGTTTACCTGCCCGGATACGATTTTTCCGAAAGAAAATGGCTGTGGAATCTGCCCATCGAAGAATTCTTTTTTTACGGCACAGGGTTTATAGCCATTCTCCTGTTCTATGTGTGGTGCGATGAATACTGGCTGTTGGCATACAATGTGCCGGACTATCGCGCGGAGACCAAAGACATTAAAAGGATACTAACATTTCACTCATGGTCAATCCTATTAGGGATATTTTTAATCATAATTGCGGTTATTTATAAAAAATTCTTTTCCCACCCTTACCATGAGGGCTTCCCCGGCTATTTTACCTTTTTGACGGCTGTAAGCATTATTCCATCCTGCGCATTTTTTAAGACTGCCAGCCGGTTTATTAATTGGCGGGCATTCAGTTTTACATTCTTCTTTCTTCTTCTGATAAGCCTGCTGTGGGAGGCTACGCTGGCAACCCCCTTTCAATGGTGGGGTTATAATTACAAGCAGATGCTCGGCATAACCATAGGGGCATGGTCACGGCTGCCCATCGAGGCGGTAATGCTGTGGATGTCCGTTACATTCACGACAGTAATCATCTATGAGGGGAATTTATAATTTCTATACATTAAAAAAACCGATGCTTTATCGTTTATTTTTATCGCTTTTTATAGCGCTGTTATTCGGCAGGGCGGCGCCAAATGCCCAGGAGTTTACTCCCTCCGAATACCAGGTCAAGGCTGCATTTCTATATAACTTCCTGAAGTTCGTAGAATGGCCCCCGAGTATCTATCCTAAAGACCCTTCCGACCTGTCGGTTTGCGTTCTTGGCGAAGACCCATTTGGCACTGCTCTCGACGCGATGAAAGAAAATGCAGTGCAGGGTAAGATGATAGCCATAAAAAGAACGAATAACCTCATAAATATAAAGGAGTGCAGTGTTATTTTCATAAGCGCTTCGGAGAAAAAGAATATCGGCGATATCCTTCTGTTCCTGAAAAATTCACCGGTATTGACTATCAGCGATATAGAGGGTTTTGCAGAGGCAGGCGGAATCATAGAGTTTGTAAGAGAGAACGGCAAGGTCCGCTTTAAAATAAACATAGGCGCGGCAAAACAGGCGCGGCTGAATATTAGCTCGAAATTGTTAAGGCTCGCCCACATTGTCGGAAGCAAGGGAGATGCGCAGCCCTTTCAGCAAAATCCCCCTCAGCATGCCCAAAGCAGCGGAGAGTAAAGGACTAACTATACGATACTGAAAAATGACTTTTTTGAACGACTTTTCCGGTGGATTATATAACTTTTCCTTTCACCGCATTTTTTCTTTTGTTCCACCCCCCCTCAATCCCCCCTTTTTTAAAGGGGGGAGGAAGGGGGGTTAAAATAGCGCAAAAGGAAAAATAACCGAAGTGAAAAAAAAGGTCATTTTTCAGTGAGAACTAACTATATGTTAAACATAATTAAATCTGCCATAAAGCGATTCATGGGCTTGTCTATACGCTATAAAGTGCCCATCCTTATAATGTCTTTGGCGGCTGCAGCGCTGTTAATAATATTCATAGCCATGGTGGTAAACGAATGGTTCGTAATGAAGAAAAATGTCGAGGGAAATATAGAGGCGCAAACGAGAATTATCGGCGCAAACAGCGCTGCCGCATTGGTCTTCGACGATGAAAAGGCTGCGGCAGAAACCCTCTCGTCCCTTTCGACATCGCGCCATATTACAGCAGCGATTATTTATGATAAAAAAGGCAAGCCCTTTGCCGGCTACCCGAAAAATCATGCAGAGAAAAGCCCCCTTTCATCCATGCCCGCAAAAGAAGGATATTATTACAAAGGAAACTATCTGACTGTTTATCAGAATATCTCCTTCGACAACAGGATCGTTGGAGGCATCTCGGTAACCACGGATATGAACGACTTTTATTCCTCTCTGAAACGATATATAGCTTACATTGCCGCCATAATGATATTTGCCCTGACAGGCGTAATCCTGCTCTCTATCCTGCTCCAGAGGCTGATTATCCAGCCGATATTGCAGCTCAACGACCTGATGGGGCTTATCTCGAAGGAAAAGAGCTATTCGCACCGCGCTGTAAAGCATACCGATGACGAAATCGGGGATCTCGTTGACGGCTTTAACAATATGCTCGATATGATTCAGATACACCAGGCGGAAATAACGAAATCCGGGCAATTGGCGGCTATCGGCGAGCTTGCGGCAGGCGTTGCCCATGAAATAAACAACCCGATAAACGGCATCATCAATTACGCGCAGATAATAGCCAATAAATCCGAAAACGGAAGCAGGGAAAAGGATATTGCAAACCGCATTATAAAAGAGGGCAACCGCATTGCAGGAATCGTCGGCAACCTCCTCTCTTTTTCTCATCAGGATAAAGAGGAAAAGGCGGTTGTCCCGGTCCACGAGATACTCTCCAATTCCATCGAGCTGACAGAGAGGCAGCTGATAAAGGAGGGGATAAAGCTTAAAATAGATGTTTCTCCAAAACTGCCCGAGGTAATCGTAAATTCGCAGCAGATTCAGCAGGTATTTATGAATATCATAAGCAATGCACGATACGCATTAAACAAAAAACACCCCTCGCCTCGACTCCCGAATCAAGTTCAGAACAAGCTCTATCCGCAAGGGGGTGAAGGCGGGGTGAATGGAGAAGATAAACTCATCGAGATTTCAGGCGAAGATGTAACGATTGATAACCGCAGCTATGTAAAACTTACCTTCCATGACAGTGGCATAGGAATACCGGCAAATATAAAGAATAAAATCTTGGAGCCCTTTTTTACGACAAAGCCGAAAGGCGAGGGGACAGGACTTGGATTAAGCATCAGCCACGGCATTATCGGAAACCACAACGGCAGGATTATTATCGAGAGCATCGAAGGCAAATTTACAAAGGTTGAAATAATCTTACCCTCTTATAAACAGTCCGCCGCATCTTCCCAAAGCAAGCCAAAAAACGAGCCAAAAATTTTGTAGAATCCGCGGCTAAAGTATAGTATATTTTTGCATTGCTTTTTATAAGGTTTATAGTCAACTTATTTAAGTCGTTCACTATAAATAATATGATAAATTACAGCAAGATGCCGATATGCTCGATAGTGATGTTATTTTTATCTTTCGCTATGCCTTCATCGGCAGAAGAAGATTACACGAAATTGTTTGCAATGGAGCTCGAAGATTTAATGGAAATAAAAGTTTCCATAAGCTCCCTCCGTCCGAAATTGGTCTATAAATCGCCGGGAACGGTAAGCGTAATTACTTCCAAAGATATTTCGAATATGCCTGCAAGGCACCTTGCCGATATATTGAAAACATTACCCGGCTTCGATGTCAGGTATAACAACTTCGGCGAATATTTCGTCTCGTCCGGAGGTGTAGATACCCCCTCCAGTATACTGATGATGATAAACGGCCATCGTTTTAACGACTTTTATACAGGCGGCGCGCTTTACGACATCCCTGTGGACAATATCGAGCAGGTGGAGATAATCAGGGGGCCCGGGTCGGCAATATACGGCACAAACGCCATGATTGCAGTTATCAATATAATAACGAAGAAAAGAGAGTCCGAAAAAGTAAAAGGCGGAATCGGCACATTCGATACAAAAAAGGCTAATCTTGAATATGGAAAAAGAGGGGAAGATCTTTCTTTCTTTACATTTGCGGAAATTTACGACACGGCGGGCGCAGACGGCGTGATTAACAGCGATGCCCTTTTGTTTACGCCGCAGTATTCAAGGGCTCCTATGAAGCAAAAGGACAATAAGCGGAAATTCACGATTAATGCAGATGCGGAATATAAATCCGCCGAATTCAGTATAAATTATTACAAGGAACACAGGGGTCCGAACTTTGCCTATGAAAACATACTTTCTGACAAATCCGAAGTATCCGCGGAGTTTGTAAGCATGGATTTAAGGAGGAGCTTTGGCTCCGAAGAATATCTAAAAGTTGCTCCCCGTATTTTTATAGATAGATGGGTATGGAATAACAGGATTCAGCTATATCCGGACGGGTATACGGACAACAGAGACCTCAACAATGACGGCAGCGTGGAATATTTCCCCGACGGAATAAGGCAGAACAAATCTTATGAATTCTACACAACAGGCGCGGAAGTCAAGCTGGAAAAGATAGCCGGCGCCGGTCATTATATTACGGCTGGAATTACAGCCGAAAACTCCGCTCTTTCAAAAACCTCGATAGAAACCAATTACAGCGGCGAGCCGTCTTCGGGCGCCGTAGCGCAGCCATATTTTGCAAACTGGAACGACTATTCTTTCCCCGAAAAATCCCGCACGGCCTACGCAGCATTCATTCAGGACGATTGGGATTTAAGTAAAAATATAAACCTCACGGGGGGATTAAGGTATGACCATTACAGCGATTTTGGAAGCAGCGCTAACCCCCGGCTGTCGCTTATATATTCGCCGATGGAAAAGATGGATATAAAGATGCAGTATGCTACGGCATTCAGGGCGCCGACATTCAAAGAGCTTTATGACAAGACGAACATACAGTTCTACGGCAATCAAAACCTCGCTGCCGAAAAACTGGAGGCTGTGGAAGCAGGGGTATGGTTTGAATACTCAAAAAACAGCTATGTATATATCAACCGCTTCAGGAATATTATTAGAGACCGAATAACTACTATGTTCAACACATCTCTTGCAGTAACGACAGAGTATGAGAACTCGGGCAATCTCGAGGTGAACGGCTACTCGATAGAGTCGAGGCACAGTTTCTACAATTATACATATATTAACTGGAACGTTTCCATTTTTAATACATACGAAGATAATTCGTCCTCATGGATTACGAATTATCCGCAGCTTCGGGCAAATGCAGGAATCGGCTTCAGGCTTCCCTTTACGGCATTTGCAAACATCTCTTATATGTATTCCGATATTGCCAGGTCTAATGCCCGAACTTTTCAGGAGAGGGCATTGGATAAAAGGGCTAAAACAGGCCCATTCCATATTGTAAATGCGGCAATTACTAAAAAGGATATTTTAAAGGGTGTTCATCTTAAGCTTTCGGCATTTAATCTTTTGAATACGGACTATCGGGAGATGTATTCGGATATACGTTACCTCATACCAAAGGCAAACGAGCCGTATGAAGCGACAAATCTTATCCCTTCCAATCAGCGGATGTTTCTGCTCGAGATCGAGAAGGAATTTTGAGCAAAGGACTAATAGAACGCAGATAAACGCAGATTAACACAGCGTGGCAAAGCCACAGCAAAAAAACAAAAGACTTGAACACGAATGACACAAATGGACGAATTACACAAATTAATAAAGTAAAAAAATGAATTAGGTATTTGCTTCGCTCACACTAATCGATTACACAGATTATGATTAGATTACACAGATTTTTTTAGTTAGACGATACTGAAAAATGACTTTTTTGAA
>CAYMMR010000098.1:0-5522 GCA_964391545.1 uncultured Nitrospinota bacterium
AAATTAAAAATCCGGGCGGCAAATCTCCTCTCGGAAAACGGACAAGTCGAAGATGCAGCAAGACTTTATAGCGAGACAGAGGATTGGGAGCATTTAAGTCGGCTTATATTTAAGACTGCCATGCCTCTTATCAATCAGGGGAGATTGCAGATACTCGAGTCGTGGATTAACTCGATTCCCGGGACTATCATTAAAGATACACCCTGGCTGCTATATTATCTCGGCTTATGCCGTTTTCCCTTTAATCCATCCGACAGCTTGTCTATTTTTGAGAGCGCCTTTCATATTTTCAGAGAAAGGGGGGATAAAACAGGGTTCTTTATGTCATGGTCGGGCGCTGTTGATTCCATCTTTTTTAGGCTCGGAGACTATATACTATGCGATAGATGGATAGAGATGCTTGAAGACATTATGCAGGAGGGACATGAATTTCCCTCTCCCGAAGTAGAGGCGCATGTATCGTCGCGGATGTTTATTTCCCTCATGTTAAGACAGCCCCATTATCTTGAATTCAATAAATGGATGGAGCGGGTTATCTTGCTTTTACAAGAGAGCCGGGATTTAAGCTTCCAGATATTTGCCGGTAATTATCTGACAGTTCATTATTTATGGACAGGTGATTTTGCAAAGGCTGAAGCCGTGATTGACCTGCTCAGAAAATCAGTAAAGACACAGCAGACGCCCCCTGCATGGATAATCTTTACGAAACTTACGAAGGCAGCATATCATTGTCTCACTGCCTCGCACAATAAATGTCTTGATAAAGTATCCGAGGGTTTAAAAATGGCTTTGGATACCGGTGTTTATCTCTGGAATCATCATTTCTTGTGTTTTGGCGCGCATAGCGCCATGATAATGGGAGAAGCTGCGATATATAATGAGTATATACAAAAGATGCCGCTGGCATTAATAGAAGGCAAGGACTTCGATGCCTCCTTTCATCATCATACAATGGGGCTGCACAGCCTCCTTACAGGCAATATAAGCCGCGCCCTCATCCATAATGAAACTTCTTTAAAGCTTTCGATTAAAGTAGGAAATCCCTTTATTGAGGCAAGCGGTCACTTTGGAATGTCGCAGGTTCTTCATGATATGGGCAGGCATAGAAAGGCAAAAGAGCATCTGACTATGTGCCGTCAAATCGGCCGTAAGATAAAAAATCCAGTAATCGAATATATGTGTCTTTTAACGGATGCACAGTTTGCCTTTGACAAGGGGCATGAGAAGACAGCCCTTAAGCCCCTCGACATGGCAATGAAGCTTGGGCATGGGAGGGGGTATTTTAATTTTTTTGGCTTTAGACCGCCAGTAATGGCAAAGCTCTGTGCAAAGGCGCTCGAGGCTGGAATAGAGGCAGGGTATGTTCAGGAGATTATCCGTAGGAATAATCTAACTCCCCCTTTCTCCCCCTCTTTAATAAAGAGTGGGACGGGGGGAGTTGGGGAAGTTGAAAACTGGCCTTGGCAGATAAAGATATTTACATTGGGACGGTTTGAAATCTTTAAAGACGACAAAAAGATTGAGTTTTTGAGGAAGGCACAGAAGAAGCCCCTGGCGCTGCTCAAGGCGATTATCTCTCACGGCGGCAGGGATGTGTCGGAAGAAGAGATAGCCGATGCGCTCTGGCCCGATTCGGAAGGAGATATGGCAAGACAATCCTTCGATACCACACTTCATCGCCTGCGAAAATTGATAGGAAGCGAAAAGGTCATACAACACAGGGAAAGAAAGCTGACATTAGACGCCAGATATTGCTATGCAGATGCTTGGGGTTTTGAGAATATCATTGCCCAATTCGATGCAGTTGGAAACAAAGAAAAGACTTTTTCTGCGATTGAAAAGGCAGTAAATCTGTATAAAGGACACTTTCTCGCAGGCGATATGGAAAATTCATGGGCTATACCCTATCGGGAGCATTTGAGAGATAAATTTATCGGAGTTGTCGAAAGGCTCGCCGGATATTACGAAGCGAATGGAGAGTTCAAAAAGGCAATTGATTTGTATTATAAAGGCATAAGGATAGATAGAGTCGTTGAAAAATTTTATAAAAATCTCATGCTATTGTATAAGCTCATAGGGAATAGAAACGAGGCATTGAGAGTTTACAAAGAGTGTGTGATAACCTTGTCGCATACACTCGGTGTCGAACCTTCTTACGAGACACGGGCAATCCATAAATCACTCCTCACCTAATTTTTTTTGACACTGATGGACACTGATTTTTTATGATTTTTACTGTTTTTTTATCTGTGCAAATCATAATTTATCTGTGTTTATCTGTGTCTAAATTTTTCTTTTTTGTTCCGTGTTTTTCCGTGAATATCCGTGGTAAACAATTAGAATTTTTTTTCAATCTGTAAGTAATCCGTAAGTCTTTCATAATTATAATCACACCATGAAAAAAGATAAAAATGGCTTGAAAAAGAATTTGCCGGAAAATCTATTGGAAGGCAACGAGACGATATTGAATAATATTGCCGCAGAGATAGATGTAAATGCCGATGGAGATTTATGTCCCTTCATTCAGAATCCCGACAATAATTGCTATTGTATTGACATAGACAGCTCCAAGGTAGTGCCGATTTTATATTACTGCGGCTGGAATTTCGAGAGATGCGAAAACTATAAAAAAATCCAATGGCACAGGAATCGGTAGAAGAATTTTTGGGAAGGCTTATTACGGATGACGATTTTAGGGAGCTTGCAAAGGGCTCTCTCCCTAAGATATTGAGCGAGCATGGTTATCCCTTACGCCTGCCGAGCAGGAAATCCTGCAGTCAATCAACTTCGATTCATTTATCTCTTTAGCCGATAGCATTGACAGAGGGATCAAGAGGTGCAGATAACATTATGGGCAGGAAAAATCCGTATCAATCCATGTCCTGCGGCTAACATATTTTTGAGTTAATTTAAGGTGTCGTATGGCGGAAAAAAATGGAAATATGAGGCTTTTAATAGTGGACGATATGACCAATATGAGGCGGACGATTAAGAACATGCTTAAGCACATCGGTTATGAATATCTCATAGAGGCAGAGAATGGAGATGCTGCACTGAAGAAGATGAAGTCTGAAAACATAAACTTCGTTATCTGCGACTGGAATATGCCCGTAGTATCGGGCATCGAATTCTTACGAAAGGTCAGGGATGACGAGAAGCTGAAAAACATACCCTTCCTCATGGTTACCGCAGAAGTGGAGGCATCGCAGATGGTTCAGGCAGCGGAGACGGAGGTGGACGGGTATATAATAAAACCATTCGTTGCAAAAACACTGGAAGAAAAGATTGACCAGATAATGGAAAAGAGGACAAATCCCACTACGATGGACAGGCTTATAATTAAAGCCGATAAATGCGCCGAAAGCGGTAAATACAACGATGCAATCTTCCTCTATGAAGAGGCATTAAAGCTGAATCCGAAGAGCGCAAGGATACGGCATGCAATAGGGCAGATATACGAGAAGATAGGAATGGATGAGAAGGCATTCATTTACTACGAAGAGGCAGTAAAAAACAATCCCCGCTTCATACATGCCCACCAAAGCATGGGGGATCTCCATATAAAGAAAGGAAATACGGATAAGGCGATGCAGGTGCTCGAGAATGCTGCCAAGATAAGCCCCAACAATTCCGAGAGACAGACGCAACTCGGCAAGATATATCTGCAAAAGGGTGATGTAGAGAAGGCTGACAGGGCATTCAAGACAGCAGTAACTATTGACCCAAAGAATGCCGATATAAGGACAGAGATAGGAGAGGCATATTTAAAGAGCGGGCAAGACGAAAAGGCAGCAGAGGCATTCAAAGGGTCATTGGGTGTGGTAGAGGATGTCCATGTCTATAACAGGCTTGGCATCGCACTAAGAAGAAAGGGGAAATATCTCGATGCTATAGATGAATACAAAAAGGCATTGAGGGTTAATTCAAATGACGAGGCGTTATATTACAACATAGGCAGGGCGTATCTTGAGGCAAATAAGAAAAAAGAGGCAATCTCGGCATTCAGGAAGGCGCTTGAGATAGACCCTAATTTTGAAGAGTGCAGAAAAATGGTGGATGGGTTATAAGTGAGAGTCTGCGGCTAAAGATTTAAAAGGTTTTATTTATTCTCCTTCTCTATCTTTTCCAAATCCTCGTTTGTTCCCATTATAATAAGGCTGTCGCTGTCCTTTATTATAAAATCGGGAGATGGGATGAAGTTTATCCTTTCCGGTATAAGCTCTTTTACCGCAATTATCTGCACTGTATATCTGTTTCTAAGCTGAAGGTCGCGGATGGATTTTCCTATAAAATCAATCGGCGGGGCAATCTCAACGATGCTGTATCCTTCTGCCAGCGGCAGGTAGTCGAGGAGGTTCGGGGAGCTTACGCTCCTCGATACCTTTATTGCTATATCCTTTTCGGGAAATATTATCTCCGTTGCTCCTATGGTTCTCAATATCTTTCCGTGGTCTTCGGTAATTGCCTTTGCCACGATCTCTTTGACCCCCATCTCCTTTAAGTAGAGCGTAACGAGGACGCTTGCATCGAGGCTCGTCCCCAGTCCTATGATTGCGACATCCACATCCTGAATTCCAAGAGCTATAAGGGTATCTTTGTCAGTAGCATCCGCCACTACTGCCTGAGTCGAGAATTCCTTTATCTTCTGAACTATCTCTTTATTTTTATCTATTGCGGTTACTTCATGCCCCTTTTCATACAGGGTCTTGGCAACATAAAAACCGAACATCCCCAATCCTATAACTACAAACCTTCTCATAATATCCTCCAAGTATTATAAAGCCGAGAAAATCAGGCTTTGCCTGTTTTCGAGGCGGCATTGCCGAAGGGAGGCAGGGAGCGAAGCGACCGTCGGAAGGGAAACTGGAAGTTTCCCTCCGAGTAGGGTTACCCTACCATCAAACTCTCCTCGGAATAATGAAACTTCCCCTTTGCCTCTTCACTGCTGACTGCCATAGCTATCGTCAGGGGTCCAAGCCTCCCGATGAACATTACAATACATATAATAATTTTGCCGATTTCAGTGAGGGTATTTGTCAGGCCTGTTGACAGCCCTACGGTTCCAAAGGCCGAAGCAACCTCAAACATGATTTCGATAAAAGCCCCTCTGCTCTCCTGATGAGGAATATTATAGAATTCGGTCATTGATAATAAAATAGTAAAAAGGGTAACGACTGCAAAGGATATAGCGGCTATAGCTATTGACCTCGATGCCACTTCTAAAGGTATAGTCCTGTTGAATATGCTCACATCCTCCCTTGCATGAAACCTCGACTTTATTATAGCAAAGATAACCCCTGCCGTAGTAGTTTTTATCCCGCCCCCCGTAGAGCCGGGTGATGCGCCGATAAACATGAGCAATATTATAATAAAGAGGGTGGCATTTGTAAGAGAGGCAAAGTCTACGGTGTTAAATCCGGCGGTTCTGGCAGTAACGGATTGAAAAATGGAGCAGAGAATCTGCTCGCCGACCCCCATGCTTTTAAGGGAGTTATTTCTTTCCAAGGAAAAGAATATAATAC
>CAYMMR010000098.1:5532-9156 GCA_964391545.1 uncultured Nitrospinota bacterium
ATATAATACTCCCTACTATTAAAAGTATTGCCGTTACCACCAGCGCCATCTTTGTGTGCAAAGACACCTGTCTTTTAATTTTCTCATTTCTTTTTAAAAAAAGGTATTTTATCTCATGCAGGGTAAAAAATCCCAGGCCTCCCGATATTATAAGGGAGATAATTATGAGATTGACGGCAAAGTCTCTTTGATACCTCATAAGGCTGTCGGAAAAGGGAGAGAATCCTGCGTTGCAGAAGGCGGTTATGGAATGGAATACGGAGAGGTAGAATGCCGTCCCAATATCGTATTCAAAATAGAAGAGGAGGAACAATGCTGCTGCGCCTATCCCTTCTATCAATATCGTAAAAAAGAATATATGTTTGAGGAGCGAATATATATCTTTGCTTGTATAAGAGAAAGACCCCTGCAGTATCATCCTATCTTGTGTGGAAATGTGCCCTTTTAATATATATATAAAAATAGTGGAGAAGGTCATTATGCCGAGCCCCCCAAGCTGAACGAGCATCAACAGAATACCTTGTCCGAAAGAACTCAAATCCTTGCCTACATCGATTACGGCAAGCCCCGTTACGCAAACGGCAGAGGTAGCCATAAAAAAAGAATCTATAAGAGAAAGATGTCCTTTTGTAGAGGAGATGGGAAGGTAAAGGAGTATAGTGCCTATAAGTATAAAAGCTGCAAAGCTGATTATGACTATGTGCGGCGGACGGAGCTTATAGAAATTCGTCATGAAAAGAAGGATACCCTATACTCCCCCTACTGTCAATCAATTATAGAATCGATGAATCTTTACAAATCCTTTATTGGATTGCGCAAATGGCATGCAACGATACGACCGTTTCCAGAATCTTTCAACTCGGGATATATGTTTTCGCATATTGTCATTTTATAGGGACAACGAGGATGAAAATAACATCCCGAAGGCGGTTTAATAGGCGATGGCACATCGCCCTTTAATATAATCCTATTTTTCTTGACTGTAGGGTCGGGTATAGGAACTGCGGAAAGCAATGCCTCCGTATACGGATGCAGAGGCAATTCGTATAGCTTCTCGCTGTCTGCTATCTCCACAATCCTTCCGAGATACATTACTGCCACCCTGTCGCTGATATGCTCGATGAGCCTTAAATCGTGGGATATTATAAGATAGGAGAGTTTAAATTCATCCTGAAGGTCTTCGAGGAGGTTTATAACCTGCGCCTGTATCGATACATCCAATGCAGAGACAGGCTCATCTCCTATAATCAATTTGGGATTTAATGCCAGAGCCCTCGCTATCCCGACCCTCTGCCTCTGCCCTCCGCTGAATTCGTGCGGATACCTTTTAATATGGTCAGGCCTTAAACCCACTTTTTTCATCAGATTGGCTACCATCTCCTCTTTTTTCTTCCCTCTTGCAAGCTTATGTATTTCAAGAGGCTCGCCTATTATACTTCCTATTGTCATGCGTGGATTAAGGGATGCGTAAGGATCCTGAAATATAATCTGCATCTCCTTTCTCAATGGGCGAAGCTCTTTTCTGCTTAAATTTGTTATATCGGCCCCTTCAAATTCGATTTTTCCTTCCGTAGGCTCTATCAGACGGAGTATAACCCTGCCTGCCGTAGTCTTTCCGCACCCGCTTTCCCCTACAAGCCCGAGAGTCTCGCCGTGTTTTATCTCGAACGAGATTCCATCCACTGCATAGACATATCCGGTTGTCTTCCCAAAAACCCCGCCTTTTATGGGGAAATGCTTTTTTAAATTTGTAACTTTGAGTAAAGAGTTATTCATAAAATAATTTTTAGCCACGGACTTTCACGGACTAAAAAACTTATAGCTACTGTCTGCATCATCTGGCCAATATTATCAAACCACTATTTCTTATACTCCGGTGGTGCATAGGCACTATCTTTCGCTCTTAAAAATAATTCTACCTTTACCTTAAAGCTGTTGTAATCAAAAACCTTTTTTTCTCCTTGTTCTTCAAATATTTCTTTTATACTGCTATTTCTTCGGGTAAAACATCTACTGGAACAGAAATAGCTTTATCCCACTTATCTTTCGTCAGGATTCTATGCTCAATTTCTTTTGCCACCTTTGCAGAAAGATATTTTTCTCCGCATTGTTGACAAACGCCGGCTGGCACATTTTGAAAGACAAACAGTTTCCCCTTATGCCTATAGTCCAACTCAACTTTATCTTCCTTTACTTCTCCGCCACAAAAGGAACAATCTCCATATTTATGCATATCTCTCACCTCCCCCTCGTTCTTTCATCAATCCACTTCGGTGGTTTTGGTATATAAACTGTTATTATTCTAATCCATCTAATAGCAGTATAACCGCAGACAATATGGATTGGTCTGTTTTGTGAGTAACCAAGAATTAAGCAACTCGGTCCTCGTGGATCATTAGTATAATCTTCTAATATCTCACCATTATAAATAGCAGTCTCCATATCAGAGATTGTTATATTTTCAGCATATCTTTCTTTTTCTGCGTGGAAGCTAATTTCATATTCTTCTCTCCTTACTATCTCCTGAACTTCGCCGATTTTCATTTAACTCACCAGCCAGCACGATGCCAGATGACCGCCATCCCCGGATCTTAACCCCGGGTCTTTCTCTCTGCATATATCCATTACATACGGACATCTGGGATTGAAATAGCACCCCTTTGGCAGATTATACAGGCTTGGCACAATTCCCGGAATCTCCTGAAGCCTCCTTTTTGTTTTATGATTTTCCGAAGCCTTATCTACGCGGGGAACCGATTTTAATAAACCTTGCGTATAAGGGTGTAACGGATTTGCAAAGATTGTCTTTACATCGGCCATTTCAGCGACTTTTCCCGCATACATGATTACGACATTTTTTGCCGTATCTGCAATAATCCCGAGGTCATGGGTTATAAGGATTACTGCAGAGCCGAACTCCTCCTTTAGTTTTATCATCAAATCGAGTATCTGCGCCTGTATCGTTACATCCAGCGCAGTTGTAGGCTCGTCTGCTATAAGAATCTTCGGGTTGCAGGCGAGAGCCATTGCTATCATTGCCCTCTGCCTCATCCCCCCGCTCAATTGGTGGGGGTATTGATGGGCAATTCTCTCAGGCGCAGGTATGCCTACAACTTTAAGCATTTCTATTGACCTATCCGATGCCTCTTTTCTGCCCAATCCCTTATGAACTCTATATACCTCCGAAATCTGGTCGCCGATTGTAAAAACAGGGTTCAACGCAGTCATCGGCTCTTGAAATATCATGGATATTTTATTTCCCCTGATTCTTCTTATCTCTTCGGAAGAGAGTTTAATTAAATCCCTTCCCTCGAAGATTATCTCGCCATCCACGATTTTGCCGGGCGGCTCCTGTATCAATCTTAAAATCGAAAGGGCGCTTACTGTCTTGCCGCATCCGGACTCGCCCACAAGTCCAAGCGTTTCGCCGCGATTTACGCTGTAACTTACGCCGTCTACTGCCTTTGCCACCCCTTCCGATGTGTAAAAATATGTCTTGAGGTTTTTTATCTGCAAAATCTGCTCGCCCATGGGGGTTATTATAAATTCCTTTTAGCAGTAAAACAAGGAATTTAATGCTTTTTTGTCTTGCATACTGCCTGCTTTATCTTGTATCTTATATAT
>CAYMMR010000099.1:0-9113 GCA_964391545.1 uncultured Nitrospinota bacterium
CTACGGGACCTCATCTGCATTTCGAACTGAGAGTAAACAGGATACCTGTAGACCCCCTGCCCTTCTTGCCATAGCAATAAATAACAAAAATATGAACACGAATGACACGAATGAACGAATAACACGAAAATAAGAAACAAGAATCATAGGTAAGATTTTTCTTGCTTCTTGTATCTATTCGTGTCATTTGTATATTCGTGAAATTCGTGTTCTCATTCTTTATCTTTTAGGAGGTTAAAGATGGAAAAAGAGCTGATAGCAGGGTTAAAGAGCAGAATCAGGGATATTCCCGATTTTCCAAAGAAGGGGATACTTTTTAAGGATATTACTACTCTGTTAAGCGATGCAAAATCTTTCAGGCAGGCTATAGATATTCTCAGCCACCGCTATATCGGAAAGCATATAGATTTAGTAGTGGGGGTCGAGGCAAGGGGGTTTATAATCGGCGCAGCCCTTGCTTATGCTTTAAATGCCGGTGTAATTCTCATAAGAAAACCCGGCAAACTGCCGTATATCACCAATAAAACGGCTTATGAGCTCGAATATGGAACAAATGAAATCGAGATACACAAAGATGCTATAAAGCAGGGACAGAGGGTCTTGATTGCAGATGACCTCCTCGCAACCGGAGGAACGATCCATGCGGCTACGCGGCTCGTAAAGGAATTGAAAGGCGAGATAGTCGAGCTTGCATTTCTCGTAGAGCTTCCTTTTTTAAAGGGAAGAGAAAAGCTGAAGGACTACGGGGTATATTCATTGATACAGTTTTGAATATAAAGTAAAGATTTTTTCTCGCTTCCGTTAATTTCCATTTTGTTCTATTTTTTAATTATTACACTATGGTTCAAAATGAAAATTAAAAAGTCGCTCGAAAAAAGTCTTTACTGTATTATTAAGTTTAAGCTTAATATTTATGGAAAAAGAGAGAAGAGAAAAACCAGAGTTTTCTACCCCTGTATATGAAATGGCTTTAAAGCAGTTCGATATTGCCTCAGCCAGATTAAACCTCAATCCCAATGTCGCCCAAAGATTGAAATCGCCTAAAAGGGCGCTTATAGTAAGCGTTCCTATTAGAATGGATAACGGCAATGTCAGGGTATTCGAAGGATACAGGGTACAGCACACTATGGTATTGGGGCCCGCAAAGGGTGGAACAAGATACCATCCGGATATTAATCTCGGAGAGGTATCTGCCCTTGCAATGTGGATGTCATGGAAGTGTGCGCTTATAGGCTTGCCTCTGGGAGGCTCCAAAGGCGGCATAAGATGCAACCCGAAGGAGATGTCGAGAGGGGAGCTTCAAAGGCTTACAAGAAGATATACAACGGAAATTTTCCCGTTGATAGGCCCGGATAGGGATATACCTGGACCCGATGTCGGGACCGACGGACAAACCATGTCATGGCTTATGGATACATATAGCATGCAGGTGGGGTATACAGTGCCAGGTATTGCTACAGGCAAGCCTGTTAAAATAGGGGGATCTCTCGGAAGAATCGAAGCTACCGGCAGAGGCGTCGTATATACCGTAGTCGAGGCTGCAAAGAGACTGAATATCAATTTGAACGGCACAACAGCGGTCATTCAGGGATTCGGAAATGTGGGATATGTAGCCGCAAAAATATTGCATGAAATGGGGTGCAAAGTAATAGCGGTAAGCAATTCAATTGGAGGTATCTATAACGAAAAAGGTCTCGATATAAGCAGGCTTTATGATTTTTCACAGGAAAACCGTATCCTGTCCGCAAGCAGACTCGGCGATAATATTACAAACAGTGAGCTTTTAGAATTGAAATGCGATATTCTTATCCCTGCTGCATTACCGGCACAGATAGATGAAAATAACGCAATAAATGTAAAATGCAAAATACTTGCCGAAGGTGCAAATGGTCCAACCACTCCGGAGGCCGATAAGATTCTGAACGAAAAAGGTGTTTTCATTATCCCGGATATACTGGCAAATTCGGGCGGGGTAACCGTTTCATATTTTGAATGGGTTCAAGACCTGCAAAACTTTTTCTGGAAGGAAAAAGAGATAAATGAAAAATTAAGGGACATACTTGTGAGCGCCTTTGAATCCGTAATGTCGCTCGCCGAGAGGGAAAAGGTTGACCATAGAACAGCCGCTCTTATGCTTGGAATTAAAAAAATCACCGATGCAATGCTTATCAGGGGATTATATCCATAGTGTCAGAGTATCAGAGTGTCAAAGTATCAAAGTTTAAAACTATGACACTCGGACACTCGGACACTTTGACACTTATGCAGGACAAAGCTTTCTGGATAGCATTGAATATGGTCGAAGGGGTCGGAAGGATAACCTACCATAAGCTTATCTCCCACTTCGGCTCTCCGGAAAAGGTATTCTCCGCTTCGCACAATGAATTAATGGCTGTCGAAGGCATTGGCAAGAAGACTGCAAATTCCATCAAATCCTTTAGATTCGAAGATGAGGTAAAAAAAGAATTAGACATAATTAAAAAATCGAAGTCGGATGTATTGACAACAGCCGACGATGAATACCCCTCGAGCCTTAAAGCAATCTTCGACCCGCCGCCTCTCCTCTATGTAAAAGGAAAAATTATAAAAAAGGATGCTATCGCCGTCGGTGTGGTAGGCTCCCGCTCCCCTACTGTCTATGGAAAACTTGTTACGGAAAAAATAAGCAGGGAAATTGCCGAAATTGGCATAACCGTAATCAGCGGCATGGCAAGGGGCATAGACAGCGTGGCGCATAAATCCGCCGTTAACTACGGCGGCAGAACTATCGCCGTGTTAGGCTGCGGATTAAATGTCATATACCCGCCGGAGAATTTTAAGCTTATGGATGAAATTGCGAATAATGGGGCAGTCATCTCCGAATTTCCAATGTCCGCAAAACCGGATAAGATGAACTTTCCCCAGAGAAACAGGGTAATAAGCGGCTTATCCCTCGGCGTCGTTGTCGTAGAGGCGGCAGAGAAAAGCGGCTCCCTGATAACGGCAAGGCATGCCATCGAGCAGGGGAGAGAGGTCTTTGCCGTTCCCGGTAGCGTAAATTCTCCTAAAAGCCGCGGGACGAACCGCTTGATAAAGATGGGCGCAAAACTCATAGAGGATGCAAAGGATATAATAGAAGAGTTTCCTGCAGATGTCCGCTCCTTTTTGAAACCAATAGAAAAAAAACCGATTGAAGGTAACGGCTTGACAGAGGATGAGAGATTTGTTTATTCTTTTATGGGCGCGGAGCCGGCTCATATAGATACCATTATAGAGCGGAGCAATTTGCCTGTAGGTATGGTTTCTGCTATACTTGTGAAGCTGGAGCTAAAAGGCTTGATAAGACAGCTTTCAGGGAAGATGTTTGTGAGATGTTGATAGTTAGGTGGTTGAGTAGTTAAGTTGTTGAGTCGTCAACTACGCAACCACTCAACTACTCAACTACTAACTATACTATGAGAGAACGGATATTAAACATAATAGAGATAGTCGTCAGGCACATCTTGATGACAAAAGAGGTCGTTTTCAACGAGAACGAAGTTATCGAGTATCTTCTTTCGGAAGGCTATAATCTCGAAGAGGTTAACGCTGCATTTTCATGGATAAGGGAGATAATAGGGCATCAACAGTTGACCCTGCCTTCGAAAAAATCAAAGAAAAAAACAGCTATAACAGGCATAAGACTATTGAGCCCCGAGGAAAAGATGAATTTCAGCCCCGATGCTTATGGATTTCTCATCAGGCTGAAAGAACTTGGCTTCATAGATGAAGACATGCAGGAAGATATTATAGAAAAGGCAATGTATCTATCCGATGGAAAAATGGGACGGGATGAGATAAAGACGATAGCCGCACTGGTTATAATGAACCGTTCGGAAGCGGAATGGAGCGATGATATTAACAGGTTTTTTAACGACGAGTGGGAATCGTCTTTGAATTAAAAATTGAACAGGATACACAGGATATACAGAAAAGAGAAAAGAATAAAACTTTGTAAATCCTGTTAATCCTGTCAAAAGAATTTCATGTCAAAATCGCTGGTAATAGTCGAATCGCCTGCAAAGGCATCTACATTAAAGAAATTCCTCGGCAATAATTTTCAGGTAAAGGCGTCCGTCGGCCATGTTAAGGACCTCCCTATGAAAAAGCTCGGTGTTGCCATCGAGAAAGATTTTGAGCCCGAGTATATTACGATCCGCGGCAAGGGAAAGATTATACAGGAATTAAAATCGGCGGCAAAAAAAGCGGATGTCATTTATCTTGCCCCCGACCCCGATAGAGAGGGGGAGGCGATTGCCTGGCATATTGCGCATGAATTAAACGGCAGCAGCAAAATATACCGCGTCCTTTTTCACGAGATTACAAAATCCGCGGTAAAAAAGGCAATCGAACACCCCGGCAAGATTGACGAAAATAAGGTGTATGCCCAGCAGGCGAGAAGAATCCTCGACCGCCTCGTAGGTTATAAGATAAGCCCTCTTCTCTGGAAAAAGGTAAGAAGGGGATTGTCGGCAGGAAGGGTTCAATCCGTTGCGCTCCGCCTTATATGCGAGAGGGAAAGGGAGATAAAATCCTTCGTCTCCGAAGAATACTGGTCAATAATCGCCGCATTAAAATCCCCCGATGGCGTAAGTTTTGAAGCAAGGCTCCTCCGTATAGGAACGAAGAAGGCAGAGATAAAAAATGAACCCGAGGCAAAATCCATACTCTCGGATCTGGAAGGCGCGGTTTATAAAGTAAGCGACATTCAGAAGAAGGAAAAGAGAAAATATCCAGTTCCGCCTTTTATAACAAGCACCCTTCAGCAGGAGGCATCGAGGAAGCTGAGATTCTCTGCAAAGAAAACCATGATGCTGGCGCAGAGGCTCTATGAAGGGCTTCCCATAGGACATGAGGGGCATATAGGATTAATAACCTATATGAGAACGGATTCTGTAAGGCTTTCCTCGGAGGCTGTCGGTGAGGCAAGGGATTTCATTCAAGGGAGATACGGCAAAGATTTCCTGCCGGAAACCCCAAATGCCTACAAGAGCAAGAAAACCGCTCAGGAGGCTCATGAGGCAATCCGTCCGACATCTGTCTTAAAAGAGCCTTCTTTTATTAAAAAATATCTCGAGAAAGACGAGGCAGCGCTATATGAGTTAATATGGAACAGATTTGTCGCCTGCCAGATGAATCCTGCGATTCTCGATGCAACTTCTGCAGACATAGAAGCCAAATCGTATATCTTCAGGGCTACGGGCTCTGTGGTTAGATTTGCGGGGTTTATGAAGGTATATGAAGAAAGTCTGGAGTCGGGAGCCGGAAGCCGGGAACCGGAAGAATCTATCGATGAAGGCGTGCTGCCGCAGTTAAGTATCGGAGAGATTCTGGAGCTTATACAGATTACTCCAAATCAGCATTTCACCCAGCCGCCGCCGAGGTATACGGAGGCAGCGCTCATAAAGGAGATGGAGGATAAGGGAATCGGAAGACCCAGCACTTATGCCACCATAATGAGCACCATATTGCAGAGGGATTATGTCGAGGCAAAGGAGAGAAGACTCCACCCTACCCAACTCGGCTTGCTCATCTCGGACCTGCTTGTAGAAAATTTCCCCAAAATATTGGATATAAAATTTACGGCAAATATGGAAGAGGAGCTTGACCAAATTGAAGAAGGAAAAAAAGGATGGGTTGATGCCTTAAACGATTTTTATAAGCCCTTTTCGTCCGACCTTAAAGCAGCCGAGACTAAAATGAGAGATGTAAAAAAAGAGATGGAGACAACCGATGAGGTCTGCGATAAATGCGGAAAGAACATGGTCATCCGATGGGGGAGGTTCGGGAAGTTCCTCGCATGCTCGAATTATCCCGAATGCAAGAATACCAGGCCGCTGGAATCCGAACGGCAGGGCGGGAAAACATCCGAGCCGCAGATTACGGACGAAAAATGCGAGAAATGCGGCGCACCCATGCAGGTAAAACAGGGAAGATATGGAAAATTTCTTGCCTGCACAAAATATCCCGAATGCAAATTTACAAAACCTATAAGCCTCGGAGTGCCATGCCCCCAGGAAGGATGCAGCGGTTTCCTTGTGGAAAGGAGAACGAGGAAAGGAAAAATATTTTATAGCTGCAGCAATTATCCAAAATGCAAGTTTGCTACATGGAACAAGCCTATAGCCGAAAAATGCAGTAAATGCGGTCATCCATACCTTATAGAGAAAAGGAC
This sequence comes from uncultured Nitrospinota bacterium, assembly GCA_964391545.1. Lineage (GTDB taxonomy): Bacteria > Nitrospinota > Nitrospinia > UBA9942 > UBA9942 > JACQEW01. The sequence continues at coordinate 6,194 of CAYMMR010000099.1, forward strand.
AAAATCAGGAGAAGTAGAGATAAGGTGCGGCAATAAAGACTGCGACTTTAAAAGAACCGCCGCCTGACCCAAATCAGTGTCAAAGTGTCAAAGAATCAAATAGTATGAAAACCTTGCCAATTATTGCCATTACTATGGGAGACCCTGCCGGTATAGGTCCGGAAATTATCCTAAAATCCTTTGCAAAAAATAAAATTTCAAAATACTGCCTGCCTGTAATCGTAGGCGATGCAGACTTCTTAAAAAAGACCGCCGAACGCATTAACATCCCTCCCCTACCATTCTTTGTCAATATCATAGATTTAAAAAACATCCCGCAGAAATTTGCTATCGGCAAGCCATCCCGCAGCGGAGGAGACGCTGCCGCAGAATATATAAAGGCAGCGGTAGAGCTAACAATGAGTAAAAAGGCTGCTGCAATTGTCACAGCGCCGATAAGCAAAGAGGCTATATTTATGGCAGGTTATAAATATCCCGGACACACGGAAATGCTTGCAAATTTAACAGGCACAAGGGATTACGCAATGATGCTTGCAGCAAAAGATTTAAGGGTAATTCTTGTAACAACCCATGCTGCCGTTAAAGATGTAAGCAGATCGATAAGCAGGGAAAAAGTTTTAAAGGCTATAAGGCTTACCCATTTCTCATTAAAATCATGGGGATTTTTAAAGCCAAAAATCGCAGTCTCTGCCCTTAATCCCCATGCCGGCGAAGGCGGAATATTCGGCGATGAGGAGACAAAGATAATTGCGCCTGCAATAAAGGATGCAAAATCAGAAGGTATAAATGCCGGCGGACCCTTTCCTGCCGATACCCTCTTTGTCCCTGCAAAGAGAAAACAATTCGATGCTATCATAGTTATGTATCATGACCAGGGTCTTATACCTATAAAGATGGCTTCCTTTGGAAAGGCGGTAAATATAACGCTTGGATTGCCCTTTATCCGCACATCCGTAGACCATGGAACTGCTTATGATATTGCCGGTAAAGGATTGGCTGACCCATCGAGTCTAATCGAGGCAGTAAAAACAGCAGCAAAATTATTTAGCCACAGACTCTCACAGACTAAAGAAAATGATTAAGGGGAAATGGGGGGAAACCGCTGAAAGCACTGAAGACACTGAAAAAACTTTTAGGCACTGATGGACACTGATTTTTATATGATTTTCACTGTGTCCATCATAATTAATCTGTGTCTTTCTGTGTCTGATTTTTTTGTAATTTTCTGTAATTTCAGTGTTCTCAGTGGTTAAATTAGTTTTCGTTTTTATTTTTAGTCTGTGAAAGTCTGTGGCTTATTATCAAAATGTCTTTAAAAATTGACGGCAGTTATGGCGAGGGAGGGGGACAGATTTTAAGGACAGCTCTCTCCCTTTCTTCTATATTAAAAAAGCCCGTAGAAATCGAAAATATATGAAAGAACAGAAAAAAGCCCGGACTTAAATCCCAGCATCTGACTTGTGTCAATGCCTGCAAGACTATTACGGATGCAGCCGTTTCAGGCAATGAAATAGATTCAACCAATTTAATATTCGAGCCTGCCGGACTCAAGGGCGGAGAATATGCCTTCGATGTAGCTGAAAAGAAAGGAAGCGCAGGCGCAGTATCCCTGATTTTACAGACGATACTCCTCCCGCTCTTTCATGCGGAAAAGGAATCTCATATACTTTTATCGGGAGGAACCCATGTACCATGGAGTCCGCCTATACACTATATTAAAGAAGTATTTCTGCCAACCATTAAAAGAATGGGATGTCATGCCTCGTTAGAACTCGAAAAATGGGGATGGTATCCTATAGGCGGTGGAAAGGTCAGTGTATCGCTTACTCCCGCCGAAAAATTTCTTCCGCTTAACCTGACCGAGCGTGGAAGACTAATAAAAGTATCCGGCATCTCTGCCATTTCGAATCTCCCCTTAAATATTGCAGAGAGGCAAAGAAATCGTGGATGGAACTTGTTAAGAGAAAAGGGAATAAATGCAGACATAGAAATTATCAAGGCGCCTTCGATTGGAAAAGGAACTTTATTTTTTATACTGGCAGATTTTGAGAATGCTATAGCAGGATTTAGCTCCCTCGGCGCAATAGGCAAAAGGGCAGAAAAGGTCGCAGAGGAGGCATGCCGGGACTTCTTTCAATACCTCGATTCCAGCGCAGCCTTAGACGAACACCTCGCAGACCAGATTATACCTTATCTTGCAATATCTGAGGGAGAATCTTACTTTACCGTATCAAATATATCAATGCACCTGTTAACAAACATCTGGGCAGTAAGACAATTTTTAAAGAGAGAGATAAAAGTTGAAGGTGAATTGGGAGATAAGGGGAAATTCACGGTAGCCGCAAGCTCTGTAGCCTGCGATTAAAGTCGCCAAAGCAGTATGTGCTATTATTAAATTTTCAGCAGTCCCTTTATTATTTCGGCTGCCACTGGATTCATGAGGGTCAATGCTATTATCATTAGAATTATCATAAACCAGAGGGTTTGGCTTATCTTTTCTATCTTTCCTTCAATCTCTATTTTATTCTTCTCTATTATACCAAGCAGTTCTGCCTTATCTTTTTTCATCTCACCAAGCAGCTCTGCCCTCATTCCTTGCATCTCTGCTCTTAGGGTATTTATATTCTCCTCAAATAATTCCCTTGTTACAAACTCCTTCCGTATAGCATCCAATAGTTCATCCTTTGTAACCTTCCATTTATAATCTATTGCATCAGAGATTGTTGCCTCAAAGGACTTCACTACCTTATGAGCGCCTTCTTTTCCAAAGGTGTCTTCAAATACCTCATATATATCTATCGGTAATGTTACCGGCATTTTGTATCCCCTTTAAACCTCATAGTATTGAGATGTGGTGATAAAAGATGTAAAAAATATAACACAATCAGAATTTCCGTCAAGGGAAAAATCATAAATGTTT
>CAYMMR010000100.1:0-9100 GCA_964391545.1 uncultured Nitrospinota bacterium
AGATCATGCCTAGTCTCGTGGGCTCGGAGATGTGTATAAGAGACAGGGTTAAGAATCCGATTATAGCAGCAGGGAGAAAGGCAATGAGCAGATTCAGGAGAAAACGATTCGATTCTTTCTTTCCAACACCTGTAACAGCAGAAAAAATTTTTGTCCGATATAGCCAGACAACCGACAGTATCGCGCCCAGTTGGATAAATATCTCAAATACCTTTGCGTTCTCTCCTGTAAAGGAAAGCGCTTTTCCGGCAAGTATTAGGTGACCTGTAGATGAGATAGGAAGAAACTCCGTAACCCCTTCCACTATCCCAAGAACAAACGCCTTTGCAATGTCAAGAAACATTAAAAGTATCAAAGTATCATAGTATCATAGTGTCAGAACAAAACACTTTGACACTTTGACACCCTGACACTAATATTTAGACACATTTATCTCTTCCATCTTTCCAGTAACCATGAACACAACCCGCTCTGCAATATTTGTAACCCTGTCCGCAATCCTTTCGAGATTATGCGATACCCATATTAAATAGGTAGCCCCTTCTATAACCTTTGGATTATCTATCATAAGAAGCACCAATTCTCTGTAGGTCTTCTCATATAATTCGTCCACTTCGTCATCCTCATCACATATAGCCTTTGCAATATTAATATCCCGGTCAATAAATGCTTTGAGACACCGCTTCAACATTGACAGCCCCTTCTCAGCCATGTTCGGCACATCTATTAACGGCTTTACAAGAGTAGCATCGCCTATCATTACATTTATTCTGGCAATCCCCTCTGCATGGTCAGCCATCCTTTCAAGGTCCGTAGTAATGCTCAATATCGCTGCAATCGTCCGCAGGTCGCCGGCCATAGGCTGCTGGGTTGCAATCAATAGGAGACACCTTTCCTCTATCTCGAACCGCTTTTTATTAATAAAAAGGTCATCTTCTACGATTTTTTTCGATGCCTCGATGTCTCTCTTTTTCAATGCCTCGACAGAGCCGCTTATAGCCTTTGCAACCATATCCCCCATTGCCAGCAATTCATTCTGAAGCTCTTTTAACGATTTATGATACGCCTCTCTTGTCATTCTCCCCCTCCTTAAAAATAGGTAAAGGTAGAGGTAGAGGTAGAGGTTTTTACTTTACCTATACCTTCACCTCTATCTGTCTTTTTATCCAAATCTTCCCGTTATATAATCCTCCGTCATCTTATGCGACGGCGCTGTAAATATCTTTTGGGTATTATCGAACTCAATAAGCTCGCCGAGCATAAAAAAACCGGTGTATTCCGATACCCTGGCGGCCTGCTGCATGTTGTGCGTTACGATTACCACAGTATAATCTTTCTTTAATTCGGTAATCAAGTCCTCTATCTTTGCCGTTGCAATAGGGTCGAGCGCCGAGCATGGCTCATCAAAGAGTATGACCTTCGGCTCTACTGCAAGCGCCCTCGCAATGCAAAGCCTCTGCTGCTGCCCGCCCGAAAGGGAAAATGCCGAATCATGCAGTCTGTCTTTTACTTCATCCCACAAAGCCGCCTTTTTCAAGCTTGTCTCCACGACATTATCGAGGGTTTCTTTTTTATTGACCCCCTGAATACTGACCCCGTAAGCCGTATTTTCATATATGCTTTTGGGAAAGGGGTTTGGTTTCTGAAAGACCATTCCGATTTGTCTTCTTATATCTATGACATCCCTCTCCTTTGAATATATATCCGCTCCATTATAGATTATCCTCCCCTCGAGCCTGAATACAGGCACTAAATCGTTCATCCTGTTTAAGCATCTTATAAAGGTGCTCTTTCCACAGCCCGAAGGGCCTATTACTGCGGTAACGGACTTTTCCGGAATATCGAAGCCTACATTCTTTAATGCCGGGGTATTGCCGTAAAAGGCATTAACTTTTTCGATTTTGAATGAAATAGCCATAAATAATTAGAAATAGGTAAAGGTAAAGGTAAAGGTTTTCCCCCTCTACCTCTACCTCTACCTATACCTTTACCTGCCTTTAAAAGGTTGCTGATACATATTTTTTTCTCAGCCTGTTCCTTATAACGATTGCAAAAATGTTTAAAAGGACAACCACTCCGATTAACAGGAACGTTGTGGTATAGACCATCGGTTTTGCAGCCTCTACATTCGGAGACTGAAATCCCACATCGTATATATGAAAACCGAGATGCATAAATTTCCTCTCGAGATGCAGAAACGGATAGTTCCAATCGAGCGGGAGAGACGGAGCCAGCTTTACAACACCCGTAATCATCAGAGGAGCTACTTCCCCTGCTGCCCTTGCCATCGCAAGTATAAGTCCTGTCATTATGCCCGGGGCAGCGCTCGGCAGTATTACCTTCCAGATCGTCTCGAATTTCGTTGCCCCGAGGGCAAAGGAGCCTTCCCTCCATTCTCTCGGCGCGGCAGAAAGCCCCTCTTCTGTTGCGACTATCACCACAGGAACGGTAAGAAGGGCAAGGGTCATCGAAGCCCAGAGTATACCGCCAGTTCCGTAAGTCGGCGACGGAAGCATCTCGGGAAAAAAGAGCTTATCAATGGTTCCGCCGATAAAGTATATAAAAAATCCTATGCCGAATACACCAAAAACTATCGAGGGAACTCCTGCCAGATTATTTACTGCTATGCGGACGGTTTTCACAAGAGTTCCCTGCTTTGCATACTCGTTCAGATATATGGCAGCAAGGACACCCAGCGGGACAACGGCAATACTCATAATAATCACCATCATAACAGTGCCGAATATTGCAGGGAATATCCCGCCCTCGGTATTAGCCTCCCGCGGGTCATCCGCAACGAATTCCCACAGCCTGCTTATATAAATCCCGGTCTTATGAAAGACACCCATCTCGTTTGGACTATAATCCCTTATGATATTATAAACGAGTATCTCCTTTTCCTTTCCATCGGCAGTCGCTATTAAAACGACCGCCTCTCTTGTTTTTTTATAAAGGTCTTCGAGCTCCAAAGATTTTTTCTCGTATAATCCCTTTTCTCTTTCTATCTCGTTTAAGATATTATCTATCTTTTCTTTTATAGCAGGATTTTCTTTCCCATATTCAAGCTCTAATTTTCGTATCTTAAGCCTGAGCCTCTCCATATCGTAATTTATCTGTCCGATCTCTTTTTTAGCCGTAAATACGATTCTTTTGTGAAGCTCCCCGTATTTTTCGATAGAGGAATCCAATGCAGCCCTTATATTGCCGTCCGTGCCCGAAATAACCGCCCCCTCGATTTTCAGCTCTTTTACGAAACCATACATATTGCCCCATTCCCTTCTTTCGAGACACAGTGCGTTTTCGGGATAAGCGATGCTTTTAATATCATCGTCATCAATCCATTTGAAATCGAGTCCATATATATCCCTGTTGCCGATTTTAAGCTGGATTCTATGTTTCAGGGGTGTTCCGGTGGCTGCGTCAGGCTGAGGTATCGCCTCTCTGTGGACGATCTGACCGAGGAGCTTTTCGTCGTTCTTGAGCGTTAAGAGGGCTATATCCGACGGCCAGAAAAAGCCGAGTCCGTTCTTCATAATAAGGAGCAGAATAGCGACAATCATTATCAGGCTCGTTGCCACTGCCCCGCCTGTAAGCCATATAAACGGCTCTCCTGTTTTAATAAATTTTTTCATATATAAATAAGCAATGAGCAATGAGTGCTGAGCAATGAGTAACAAAACTCATCGCTTATTGCTCGTTGCTCACAACTGTGCATATTTCTTCTTCAGCCTCTGTCTTACCACCTCTGCTGCCGTATTTACCATAAAGGTAACAATAAACAGCAGGAGTGCGGCAAGGAATAGCACCCTGTATAACGTGCCTCCTGCCGGAGCCTCCGGTATCTCCACTGCAATATTCGCAGAGAGGGTTCTGAATCCGTTAAATATATTCCACTCCATAATAGGAGTATTTCCCGTTGCCATTAAGACAATCATGGTCTCGCCGACAGCCCGTCCAAAGCCTATCATAATTGCCGAGAATATACCCGGGCTTGCCGAGGCAAGGACAACCCTGACCGCAGTCTGCCATAGTGTAGCTCCAAGCGCCAGAGAACCCGATATTAAATGTTTCGGGACATTGGATAGGGCGTCCTCTGAAATCGTAAAGATAATGGGAATGACTGCGAACCCCATCGCAAAACCTACAACGAGGGCGTTTCTTTGGTCGTATCTCAAACCGAGGGTATTGTAATACCAGTTTCTAAAATCCCCTGTAAAGAAAAGGTTCTCGATATAGAAATTCAGCCATAAACAGATAACTATCCCCAAGATAAATACTGGAATAAGCAAAAGCGATTCGTTTCCTGAATTAAATTTATTTTTTAATGATGCCGGAAGGGAGCGCCACAAAACGCTCGAGAGTATTGACATAAAAGGGAGCGCTATCAGCATCAGTATTATAGCCGGGATTCTTTTCTCCACAAGAGGGGCAAGCCAGAGTCCTGCTAAGAATCCGAGGACAACGCTCGGGAGCGCAGCCATTATCTCGATGACAGGCTTTATAATTCCCTTTAACCACGGCTTCATAAAAAGGGATGTGTAAATCGCACCAAGCACGGCAATAGGTATGGCGAACAGCAGGGCATAGATTGTTCCTTTAAATGTGCCGTATATAAGCGGCAGGAGGCTGAACTTGGATTCAAAATCATCCGTCCCGCCCGTAGACTGCCAAACATATTCTTCCTTTTCATAGCCTTCATACCAGACCTTGCCGAAGAGAGATTTAAGGGAAATCTCCGGATGCGGGTCATTTACAGTCTGATAACGAAGGACATTTTCGGTATCAATAGATAAAAGGCCGTCATTTTTAGGGGCATAAGAGACCATAGAAATCGGTTTTCCGCTGTGCTGAATGTTAAAGCGGGTCTGCCCGGAGGTTGCAAAATGGGAAGAGACCGTTCCATCCGCTCCCCCTGTCAGAAACCCCTTTCCCCGTATAGACGGAGAAATAGAGATAATTGCTTCTCCCCCTATCTTCCCCCCATTTAATAAAGGGGGGGTTATCGTATGTATCTTTTTCAGCCTCCACCCTGTTTCAGCGCTGTCATCCCTTACCTTGAACCAGATATTTATCCCGCCCTGCCCATCGCCAACGACAAGGGAGACATCGCCGATAAGAAAGGATAGGGCAGTGATGGGGCTGCCGCTTGCTTTAACAGTATTAATAAGCTTTGGAGACGCCCTTTCTCTTATATCGAAATGATATATATTGCCGGATTCCGTCCCTGCATAGAGATTTTCAAGAAAACCGTCAATTGCAAGGGAGGTTATTTTATCTCCACCTGCCACTCCCTCTCCCTTGAAGGGAGAGGGCTGGGGTGAGGGTGAAAGGTCGGCACGAAACTCTTCGGTCTTTATTCCGTCGAGGAGAGTTTCTGTAGTTTTTCTCCAGTAAAATAAAAACCTTCCGTCTTCTGTATAAACGGCGGATGCAATATCGGATTCTTTTTCCGCAAAGGCAAGCAGTTTTATCGGATACTTACCAGCGGCAATCCGAATCGAATCGCTTTCTTCTATCTCCGGCTCGATGGTCCTTTTATTATTACTATCGTAATTAACCTTATATTTTATATTTACACTTAAGACATTGCCGTCGGATGTCCCGAAGGCAAGCCTTCTGTTATCTATAGAGCGGTAAACAGATGTGATTTTAGAAGAGGCGTCTAATTTTGTTAATCTAACCTCGGGGGGAAGAGGGAAAGATTGGAGATTTTTGGGGGAAAAGAAAAAGACCCTCCCATCCTCGCCAATTATATAAGATGACTCATGGTATTCATCCATTCCAATCGCAATTGGATGAAATTCGCCCCTCACCTCAATCCTCTCCCCCGGGGGGAGAGGAAGTTTGAGAAGTTCCCTCTCCCCTTGCCCCTCGCTCCCTCTCCCTTTGGGAGAGGGCCGGGGTGAGGGTGGATGAGGGGATGGAAGAATCTCATCAACCTTAAAGCTAACAACTTTCCCTGTCTTTGGTTTGCCAAATAGTGGATAGACTTCTATTGCAATAAAAACAAAAATAGCGGCAAGCCATGCAATTATAGCCGCGCCTCCGGCAGTTACGACCCAATTTGCCGCCTTATCGATGATTCTCTTTCTGCGATTGCTTATTTGATTGGACATAATAAAAAGGTTTAGGTTAAGGTTAAGGATTAGGAACCCTAAAATCTTAACCTCAACCTTGACCTTAACCTTTCTTTTTTACTCCAGCTTACGCAACTCTTCCTTCAAAACCTTTGCCGGAATCGGCATATAACCATCCTTTATAACAACCTCCTGCCCTTCCTTGCTGAATATATACTTGCAGAACTCTCTGACGAGAGGGTCGAGGGGCTTATTTGGAGATTTATTAATATAAAGGTATAGAAATCTCGCAAGAGGGTATGAGCCGTTTATGACATTATCCATACTACCCTCTTTGAACGGCTCTCCATCTTTCTGTGATAAGGGGAGGGCGCGCACGCCGGAGGTTATATATCCAATGCCGCTGTAGCCTATTCCATAACGGTCTTCGGTTACACCCTGAACGACAGAGGCTGAGCCGGGCTGCTCCTTAACCTCATCCTTGTAATCCCCTTTAAAAAGGGCATGCTCCTTAAAATATCCGTAGGTGCCGGATGCAGAATTACGGCCGTAAAGACTGAGAGGACGATTTGCCCAATCGCCTGTCAAGCCGATCTGTCCCCATGTCGCAGTATTCGCCTTAGCCCCCCCCTTCCTTGTCTTTGAAAATACACTATCTACCTGCACAAGAGATAAGCCCTGTAATGGATTATCCTTATTAACATAAACAGCAAGGGCATCCAGAGATGTTCTTAATGGGGTCGGCTTATATCCATATTTTTTCTCGAATTTATCAATCTCCTCGTTTTTCATTGCCCTTGACATTGGGCCGAATTGGGATGTCCCTTCAATCAATGCCGGAGGCGCAGTAGTAGAGCCTTTCCCTTCGATCTGAACCTTTACATTCGGATAAATCTTTGCAAACCCCTCTGCCCAGAAGGTCATCAGGTTATTCATCGTATCCGAGCCGACACTGCTAAGGCTTCCAGATATTCCCGATGTCTTTTGATATGATGGAATGGATGGGTCAACCTCGATTGCCCATACTGGCATGGCAAAAAATAACATCATAATTGTAATACCAATATACTTTTTCATCATCGAAAACCTCCTTTTTAAAAAACATTATATTACACTTCTGAAATACTACAAACCAAAAATTACCACAAATAGCCTCTACCCATCACCTCCTTTCTTTTGTTTTTTTGGTTGTGGCTTTGCCACGCTGTGAACTCTGTGGCTAAATTTTACAATATAATATTAGAGAATGAATGTTACAGGATTATTACAAAACGGTTAAGTTTATGAGGAGAAGTAACGGCGGGCTATCTTTTGGTTGTTACGCATCCACGGAAAAGTTTATATTCCGTTTTTTTTTGCAAACCAAACAAGGGCGAGCATGACCGGCACTTCTATGAGCGGACCTATAACAGTTGCAAGCGCAACGGTCGGGTTGAATGCCGTAATCGCTATGGCTATGGCTATCTCAAAGTCCCTTCCGGTCGAGTTAAAAGCGACGGCTACTGCATCTTTATAATTCAAGCCCAGTTTCCAGCCTGTGAGATAGACGACCGCAAACATCGTCCAGAAAAACAGTGTCATCGGCGCTGCCATCTGGACGATAAAAAAAGGCTTTTCAAGAATCAAATCTCCCTTGAGCGCAAACATTATTATGAGGGTAAAAAACAGCCCTGCTATTGACAGCGTATCCAGATAAAATTTCAGCCCTCGGAACCATTCCTCGCCGAACCTATTTACCCACAAAAACCTCGTCAATATCCCCATAATAAGGGGAATTCCGAGATACAAAATCACGCTTTCGCCGACCACCCATATATCAAAATGAACCTCCCCAAGAAGCAGTTTTGCATAGAGAGGAATAAGGAGCATCTGTATTATCGAATTGAAGGCGACAAGTATTATTGCAAGGGGGCCATTTCCCCCGGAAAGATATGTAAATACAATCACCATCGCAATACAGGGTGCGAGCCCGTAAAGGACAAGCCCTGTATATAAATCCTGCTCGCCGCTCAGGAATATCTTTGCGAGCAAAAGCATAAAAAATGGTGCGACGGCATAATTGAAAAATGCAACGATAATAATCTGCTTGAGCGAGCGAGCCGCCCTCCCCATATCCTCGAATTTTATGCCAGCCATCGCCGGATACATCATCATAAAAAGTCCGATGACAATGCCAAGGGCAAGGGTATTGGGTATGCTGAACTCATAATCGCCGTGAAAGATTGATTTAACGGCATCGATAGGCGGCGTAATCTCAAAATTGGAAATCCCGTACCACTTGCCGATTGTGATGCCGGCAGCCATACTGACAATAACGAGAACCGGCAATAATCTGAAATTGTGGAGTCCTTCAAGAAATTTTCTGAGCATTCTTAACTCAAGCCTCCTCTATTTATTGAATTTAACGGGAGATTAACCCAAAAAATACAATTAATCACAGCGTGGCTTTCGCCACAACCAAATAAATTTACAGTTTACAATTTTAAAAATCGTAAATCTACCTCCTTAATCTTTTATTGGTTTTTTAGTCTGTATGAATCTGGGGCTAATTAAACCTTTGTTCAGGTATAGAAAATTATAAAAATTAGTTTTTTGTTCTTCAAATAGAAAGATTGGGGGGACGGGTTGTGCGCCCGTCCCGCTCCATTAGAAATATATCTGCGACTGAATCTGAAATGAGCTCAGATTATCGTCATTGGAGAGCTTTCCGGAGTTCCCATTTCCAAAGGTGGTAACCGCATAGTTTGCGCTTACTTTGAAGCTATGTCCTTTGAGATACCAGTTAACTCCGTAAGTGATTGTAGTCTGGTCGTCATCCGTCTTCTCGGAGTCCTTGTTATAATACTCATATCGGAAAGCAGGCTCAAAACCTGTGCCGTTGATATAATACCCTGCCTGCGCATACCAGCCGTTGGGCTTGATATTCTTTGTCCCTGCAGCGCTCGGGTCAATATCCATCGATACATACTCTCCCTGCCTGTCTCTTATACACATCTGACGCTGCCGACGATCTTACGCGTGTA
>CAYMMR010000101.1:0-9045 GCA_964391545.1 uncultured Nitrospinota bacterium
TCTATGAGTGCACTTTTGATTTTTAAATAGTGCACTTTTGATTTTTAGCTAACAGGGTGAATTTTTAAATTGACAATATTGCGCTTTCATAATAAATTTTACCTATGTATACAAAGCTCATTTTCGTGGTAAACGACAATCCAAGTATAGCATTGGCAATTGCCGAGCTATTGAAGGCAAGGGGCTTTGAGAATGTATTGGTTTTTAAGGACGGGCAAGAGGTTCTGAAAAAGGTCAAGGCAGTTATGCCCGACCTGATTATATCCGATATTAACATGCCGGGCATTGACGGCTACCAGCTTTGCAAAATATTAAGGTCGGATGAATTCAGCATAAGCGGCAGCATACCGATAATCCTCACATCCGCTACCTACAGAGATATAGCGGCGGAAAAACTTGCCTTTGAATCCGGCGCCAGCGCATTCCTGCAGGTTCCATACAATCCGGATGACCTTATTACCCTTGTCTATGCAAACCTAATTCCCGGTAAAGCCGTAAAAGAAAAACCTAATGGAACGAAAAGAAAGGTTCTTGTTGCAGACGACGACCCCAGCATATTGAACGCCATTAAATTTTTCTTGAGCGAAGAGGGATACGAGGTGATAACTGCCAATAATGGCGAAGAGGCTATAGAGTTATTCAAAACAGGAAAGCCTCAAATCTCGTTTTTAGATTATCAGATGCCTAAAAAAGACGGCATAGAGGTGTTGAAATGGGTGAGGGAGAATCTCTCTGAAACAGGAATAGTCATGATGACCGCCTTCGGAACGGAATCAAAGGCAGTAGAGATGATGAAGGCAGGGGCCGATGATTATATAAAGAAGCCCTTTGATATAAAAACCATACCTGCAATATGCGAAAGAATTTTTAACAGATACAACATACGGCTTATAGACAGGCAGTTTAAAGAAAAGGCTCTGGAAAGGGAAATAATAATGGACCAGTTGATACAAGCTGAAAAGCTGTCATCCATCGGGACGCTGGTATCGGGCATAGCCCATGAGCTCAACAACCCCCTTACAGGCGTAATAGGTTATACCGAGATACTGATGTCCAATGAAAAACTTCCAGGCGAGGTAAAGAGCGACCTTGAAAAGGTTTACAGAGAGGCAAACCGCTGCGTGAGGATAGTTAAAAATCTCCTGACCTTTGCAAGAAGATATAAGGCAGAAAAGGGGGCGGTCAATATAAATGAAATACTGCAAAGCGCGCTCGATTTAATCGGCTATCAATTTAAAGCCAATAATATCCAAATAATAACGGATTTCGACAATACTATCCCTGCTATACACGGAGACCCGCAGCAGCTTCAGCAGGCATTTTTGAATATTATAATCAATGCCTACCAGGCGATGTATGAACACAAGAAAGGCAAATCTCTTATTATCAAAACCGGGACTATCGGAAATAACTCCATTGCCGTCTCTTTTAAAAACGATGGGCCTCCCATACCCGAAGAACATAAACTTAAAATCTTCGACCCATTTTTTACCACAAAGGGCGTCGGCAAGGGAACTGGGCTGGGGCTTTCGATAACGCATGGAATTATAAAAGACCATGGGGGCTCGATTACCGCAAAGAATATCGTCGATTCGACAGGCTCTTGCGAAGGGGTGGTATTTACCGCTATGCTTCCTATAATAAAAGCTTCCGAAAAAACCAAAGAAGTTTCGGAGGCTCCGCCCCGCAAGGTGCCGGCAAAAAGGATATTAATAGCGGAAGACGAAGATAGCATAAGGGATTTGATGAAAAGGGTCATAGAAAAGGACGGACATACGGTAAGACTTTCGGCAAATGGAATGGAGGCGATCGAAGAGATTAAGAATTATGATTTCGACATCGTAATATCGGATTTAAAGATGCCGGATATAGACGGAATAACATTATACGAAAAGGCGATTAAAATCAAACCGGGGCTTCAAAAGAGATTTGTTATCTTTACAGGAACGATAGATATGGCAGTTATAGCCTTTGCAGAAAAGACGGGAAACAGGTATCTGCAAAAACCCTTCAAGCATACGGATTTAAAGAAGCTTCTGGAGGAGATATTTACAGAAGGTTAAAAGGCAAAAGAGGTAAAAAGACTAAAAGGTTAAGAGATTTTAAACCTTTTGACCTATTAGCCTCTTAACCTTTTCTATTGCGCAGATACCTTCAAATAATAAGACCCATAGGAAGATATTGCCCCCGAATCCGAATAAGCCTTTGACCTCACAAAGTATGTCCCCGCAGCCGCAGCAGTCCATGTTATAAGAGAAGAAGTCTCGGTCAGAGTCCTGTCATCGTTGGAAGTTATGAGGGTGGTTCCATTCGTGCTGTAAAGAAAGAGGTGGGTATCCGCTCCACTGGTTAGACTTAGTGTTTCTATGGTATAAGCAGTTCCCGAAGTTGCGGTAAACTTTATCCAGTCTTCATCTGCCGAAGGATAATAGGTATGATAATAGGATGTCCCTATGTTTACGGTCTTTGCCTGGCTGCTGTTATCGTCGGACTCATAGCCGTCGGATGTATAATCAATGTTCCTCGCAAGAAATATCGAAAGGGGATTGCCCGAACTGCCGTATCCCCTGTCGAACCACCCATCCCAGAAATCCTCCAAGCTTACCTCCGATGCCGAGGGCAGATAATTCTTTATCACATCCCATATACCGCTAAATCCCATAGACAGATTATCGTCATTAGCATCATCGAATATATCCCACAGAACGGATGACACTGCCACTTCGTTATCGCTGCCTTTGGCATAAGATGAGTATGAGGGGGTCTCTATTTCATAAGAAAACATAAGATTGCCATTCCCGCTTCCGCCTGTAGTATCCACATAATATTGGGGATTGGAATACCCTGAATAATTTCTAACGCTGCACGCAAAAAATGTCGCCCACCCTTCTGACCACGCAAGCCTTATATCATAATGTCCTGTAAGCGAATGTTCGCCGCCAGGAGAGTCGTCCTTTGAAAAATTATTGGCTATCCAGTGGCCGAATTCATGGAGTATAACCATGTCATCGTAACTGTCGCTGTCGGATGACTTGCCGAGAAAGTGAAGCGTGTTTGTGGCAGAATTATAGTATGTTCCGTCGGCGCTTCCGTCATACCAGAATGCCTGAACCTTATCCGATGTAAAACCTCCGTTTTTTGCAACGACAAACTCGGCTCCATCGATTAATATATCGAGGATATTGAAAGGTCCCCCGGCGCTGCTGCTTACGGAGACTGTCAGGTTTTTTGAATAAGCTCCGGAGGATGTTATGCTGAAAGAATCCGACACCACGGAGTATATACTGCTGCCCTCATTTACGACCTCTATATTATATTTTTTCAGGGAGTTGTCAAATCTTACAGATGTGGATGTAAGACATCGGACATATACGGCTTCCGATGATGGCGAAAGGCTTATCGAATAGTTTCCGCTTTCATCTGTTGCAGTAGAGGCAATAACATTTGAGCTTGAGGCATTGACAATCTCTATATCCGCAAATCTTACTGCTCTATATGCCGTGCCTGTAAAACCTGTGCGGTCGAAGGTTCTGTCCTCATATTGAACAGCGCCGGATATCGTAACAGAGCCGCTACCCCTGATAATAACATCGGGGCTGCTGCTGCCGCTCCCGGTTGAAGCGCTGCTGCCTGAAGGCGACGAGCCGTCGCCGCCGCAGGAGGCAAAAAGAAGCAGGAAGCAAGAGGCAAGAAGCAGGAAGCAAGAGGGACGAGGGACAAGGGACGAGGGACGGGAAACAAAGAAGACCGTTGTTTCTTTTCGTCCCTCGTCCTTCGTCCTTCGTCTTTCTATGTTCTTCTGTCCTCTCTCATTCCCCTTTAAACTCAATAACTCCCCTTCCATCCCCTTTTTTCACAGGCATTTTTTTATGCGCCTTTTTTTTACCTGCCGGATTTATCTCTAAAATCTCCTCTCTCTTTACCGTTTCCCCTGTCAGTAATTTTAATGTAACGGATGCCTTTATCTCATATATATCGTTATCGGGAATATAAACGTTGTATTGAAATGTCTGTGTTTTATCCATCTCCAGCACACCATTCCATTTTTCTGCGCCTCCGGTTAATTTAAGTTTTTCCGGTATCTTTATTTGAACATCGAGACTGGAATGTTCGATAAGAGGAGTTACTTTTACATTTATAACAGCCGCTCCGGGGATTTCAGGCTGTTTTATTAGCTCCATTGCCACATCTATGGGAGGAAGGGGTTTCGAGGCAGTAAGAAAGAGGTAAGAAAGCAGAAGACAGAAGACAGAAGTCAGAAGACGGACATCTTGAATCTTGCATCTCGAATCTTGAATATTGCATCTTTCATCTTGCATCTCGATTACCCTTTCAGTCTTTTAAGAATCGGGCATGTATCCTCTGTGCATAATGTAAATTGCGAAAGGAAGTCAGATTTTGGAATAACCTTTACATGCATTCCGCTTGGACGCCCTTTTGCCGTCACATATTCCAGATTAACCGTATCTTTCCCCTCTGCATCTTTTGCCCAATAGCAGTTTGTCCCGCCTCCTACAATATTAACTTTTTCATGGTAGTGGCCGTCAATCTTCTGCAACATATCAACCGCTGACATATCCGTTTTTAGCTGTTGGGCTGCTGCGCCTGTTTTGGAAGTATCATAATATGCGCCTATCAGCCGCTGCGGCTCCTTTTTCTCCTTCTTTTCTTTGCCTTTATCCTCAACCTTGCTATACCACGAGACACCGCCGGTTTTAACCTGTTCGGCTTGCTGGGGCTTCTTTGTCTCCACAGGGGCAGCCTTTCCTATAACTTCGGCAATTTTTCTGTTCAGGATTTCGAAATTTACAGGCGATATTACAAAATTATTTGCCCCTGCCTCGACAGCCTTCATAATATCTTCTTTGTTATTTCCCGATGTTATAACGATAATCGGAAGCGTCTTTTTGTCGAACTTTTTTCTGACCTCTTTTAAAAAATCATAAGGGGATAACCCTTTTATATCCCATTTCAAAAGAACGAGATTTATAGCGCACCTATTTGATGTCTTTTTGCCGCCAAAAAGCGCAGCCATACCTCCGCCGTCGAGGGTATACTCGATGACCCTGTTAAGACCTTCGCCGCATTCATTCGAAATTATCACATCGTCAAAACCCAATTGCCTGCTCATGAGAGACCTTACAAACTCACGGCTTTCCGAATTATCATCTATAAGTAATATTTTCATATAATTCCTATTTTTTTTCCAACTACCTCAAATGCCTCCAATGCCCTATTTACATCTTCATCGCTGTGTGCTGCCGTAACAGTAACTCTTAACCTCGATTTACCATGGGGAACCGTGGGGGGACGGATACCCTGGACAAAGACCCCTTCTTCTAAAAGCATCCTGCTCATCTCCATTGTTTTGCTTCCATTTCCTATGAAAACCGGTATTATCTGCGATTGGCTGTTCATTATATCAAATCCCATGCCTTTTAGCCCATTTTTTAAATAATCTACATTTTTCCATAATGAGCTTCTTAAATCGTGTCCTTTCTCTGCAATATCGATAGCAGCAATAGAAGATGCAATGACTGGCGGAGGGAGAGATGTCGTATAGATAAAACTCCTCGTCCTGTTTATAAAAAACTCTCTTATTTTCTTGCTGACCGCAGCAAACCCGCCGAATGAGCCGAGGGCTTTGCTTAATGTCCCCATCGTTATATCTATTCCGTCAGCCGCTCCCATATACTCTGCAGTCCCTCTTCCATTTTTCCCAAGAACACCTGTAGCATGGGCGTCATCCAGCATTAAAATAGCCGAATACTGCCTCGCCACCCCGATTATATCATTAAGAGGCGCAATATCGCCATCCATGCTGAATACGCCGTCCGTAATAATCAGCTTCTTCTTAAAACCAACGGCATTCTTAATAAATTTCTCTAAAGCATCGATATCTCTATGGGGATACCTCTTGATTTCGGCGCCGCTGAGCATACACCCGTCAATTATACTTGCATGATTCAGCTTATCGCTGAATATTATATCTCCCCTTCCGCAGATAGAAGATATTACCCCGACATTCGCCGTATATCCAGAATTGAATAAAAGCGCCGACTCTGTCCCCTTAAAAGAGGCAATCCTATCCTCCAGCCCCTTATGCAGCTCCATATTTCCTGAAATGAGCCTCGATGCGCCGGAGCCGCATCCATATTTATCTACGGCTAAAACTGCTGCTTTCTTTAATTCCGGACGGGAGGCAAGCCCGAGATAATTATTAGACGAAAGCAAGATTACCTCTTTCCCGTCGAGTCTTACCCTCGACCCCTGCTCTCCCTCGATAACCTTCAATTCCCTATAAAGCCCCCCCTTTTTTAATTCCTCTAACTCCGTATCTATAAAATCCATAAATAAGTGTCAAGAGTCAAAGTGTCATAGTGTCAAAGTAAAAATAAGCTCAAAGCCTTCATCCTTATATTGCTCTGACACTTTGATACTCTGATACTTTGACTCTTATTTTATCTCCAGCCCCAAATCCTTAATCATCTGCAAGTCCTCTTTAGCGCCCCTACCTTTTGTAGTGAGATAATTGCCCACCATAATGGAATTGGCGCCTGCTGCAAAAACAAAAGATTGAAGGTCGCGCAGGTTATACTCCCTGCCCCCTGCTATCTTTATATCCTTATCTGGAAGCATGAAACGATATAGGGCAATAATCTTAAGACATTCCATAGGATTGAGGGGTGGACTCTTTTCCAGCTTTGTCCCCTGTATAGGATGGAGAAAATTTAATGGAATGGAATCAACATCGAGATCTTTCAATGTAAAGCACAACTCTATTCTCTGCTCTACACTCTCTCCCATGCCGAATATCCCTCCACAGCATGTTCTAAGACCTGCCTCCTTTGCGCATTTTATAGTCTCGACATCCTCATCATAAGTATGTGTAGTGCATATATTGGGAAAAAAGCTCCTCGCAGTCTCAAGATTGTGGTGATACTCCTGCAGTCCGGCTTCTTTTAAAGCAAGAAGCTCGTCTCTATCTAAAATACCCAGAGAAGCGCATCTGTGGACAGCCGTTTCTTTTTTCAGAGTATTAACGGATTCGCAGACTCTATGCAGCTCGCTTTCACTGCTTACGCCTTTACCGCTCGTTACTATGCCGAATTTATAGGCTCCCTGAGCCATTGCCATCCTTGCGCCATCGAGTATTTGAGCGGTATTTATAAGGGGATATTCGGGTATGTTCGTTTTATGATGAAGCGATTGGGAGCAAAAAACGCAGTCTTCGGGACATCTTCCGGATTTGGCGTTTATTATCGAGCAGAGGCTGATTAACTTCCCTTTAAATTTTTCCCTTATCCTGTTCGAAGACGATAGAAGGTCGAATATATAAGAATCGTCAATCGTAATTAAATCATAAGCCTCGTCAAAGGCGATATCCTCTTTATTAAGGGCTTTTTTTTCCATCCCAAGGATGAAATTCTGCATGTTTTTAAGATTGACACAGGTTATCGGAAAAGTCAAGACCGGGTTAAAGACTGGATTAAAACTCACTCATATCTCAATGCAGCAATCGGGTCTATTCTGGAAGCCGTATATGCAGGGTATAATCCGAAGAAGATTCCTACAAATATGGACATAAGCAGCGGGAGGATAACGGATAAAGCCGTTACTGCCGTTTTCCATCCTGCCAATGCCGTAATAAGCCATACCCCTCCTATCCCTGCTGCAATGCCGATAATCCCTCCGGAAAAGGTCAGCATAACGGATTCGGCGAGAAACTGGACGATGATGTGCCTCTGCTTAGCCCCCGCCGGCAACAGCAGCCACGCCTACAATACCCGCCCCTGCAAGGGCAACGGTAGTGGTGCTTACCCCTGCAATGGTGCCGGTAGTTGCAGTAGATGTTGTCAGTCATTTCCGCAATGAGAAATCCATACATAAATATAATAGCCCATCCCACAGGCAGGCTTATAAGCAGCCGTGAGCCGTATAAACTGAGTATAAAAAAGATGTTTGAGGCAGCAGCAGAAACAGGGACGGCAATAGAGATAAACGGATACTATGACCGCCTCGATTTAAACGATGTCCACTGCCAGATGGCAAAGGATATGGGCGTGAAGATGGCAATAGGCACGGACTCCCATCACATCGGACAGTTGACGATGATGGAATATGGAGTTGACGTTGCAAGGAGGGGATGGCTGGAGAAAAAGGATTTGATAAATACGATGGGCTATAAGGAGCTAATGGAGTGGCTTGAAAGAAGGTAATTTATAAGTTGATGGAAGTATCATTTAAAAGGCTCAAAAGATTTCTTTATGGCTTCACGCAAGTTACGCATTATATTGACAGCTTCCTTTGCTTCATCCTTTGTAGCAGATTCTCCAGGGTATCTAAAATCAACTGCATAGCGGTTGAGCCGTCTTCAGGACAGTTCTGAAACCCTCCCAAAGTGGTTCTATCGGAAGGCAGAGTTCAAGAATTGTTATGAGATCATGAGTTTTACTAAAAGGGACTCCAGCCTCTTGAAGCCTTGCCTTCATATGTTTTTCAATACTTTGCTGGGCATGGAAACATACAGCGTCATAATTTCGAGCTTTTCTCGCCCTATATTCCCTTAAAGCCGTATGATAATCACCCTCAGCTTTTTCTATCCACTCCTTAGTGATTTCGTTCATACAGAACCTTTCCTTTTTCTGTTATTTCTTTCAGGAAAAAGTCTCCCATTTGCAGTCTCTTCTTTATACTGGATGGAGTGCGGACGATTAAATCCAGTCCGAAATGATAATCTAATTCCTTTAGAATTGTTACTGCCTGACGGGTAGGAGAGGCATCAAAATCCATTATTACCAGCAGATCCACATCACTATCTTCTGAAGGTTTTCCACCTGCGTAAGAGCCAAAAAGTATAATCTTAATAGGATTGAACCTATCCGCTATCTGCCGGACTACATTTTGGATGTTTTTCTGGTCAATATTCATAGGTGATTTATTCTATATTGAATCTTATCACATGGTCAAATCTTTTTCCTTTGTATGGTGGACAACCTAGGCACATCGTGACCCCCTATTTAAGATAAAAGGATTAAGGAAATT
>CAYMMR010000102.1:0-8983 GCA_964391545.1 uncultured Nitrospinota bacterium
GGAGTGGATGCTATATCTATCGAGTTTTGGCGGCATTGTCCTGACATTTCTGGCAGGGACGGAGATTGACACAAGGCTGATGAAGGAAAAATTTAAGGAGAGCTTTTTAATTGGAGCATTCTCCTTTTTGATTCCCTTTATCGGGGTTTTTCTTTATGCCTATTATATTACTGGCTGGAGCCTGCAGGCATCTCTGATTGCAGGCATTGCCCTGTCCACAACATCCCTTGCAGTTGTATATTCGGTTCTTGTAGAGACGAATTTATCTAAAACCGAAATCGGTAAATTGATTATGGCGTCTACTTTTATAACCGATATGGGTGTTGCCCTTGCAATGAGTATTTTGTTTATTAAGCCGACACTCTATACGGTTGTCTTTATTTTGATTTCTCTACTTATGATATTTCTTGCAGTAAGATTTTCCCATTATGTCTTTGATAATCCCGGATTGAAAAATAAGGTAATAGAGCCCGAAATTAAGTATATATTCCTGCTCCTGCTTATCTTTATGTATTTTGCAAATTTAGGCGAGGGGCATGCGGTTTTGCCGGCTTTTGTATTAGGATTGTTAATGTCAAGGCATTTTACCGAGACATCGGAGACACGGGTAGTAAGAAACAGGCTCCGGACAGTTGCATACGCAATTATTACCCCTATGTTTTTTATCGTTGGAGGATTAAAGATTTCATTATCACTGATTATTTCCGCTATAGGTTTGTTTTGTATCCTCTTTGCGATAAAAATCATTGCCAAATTTATCGGCGTCTATTTTCTTGCAAAAAGGTATATGCCTCATGGAAGCATGTATACTACCCTGCTGATGAGCACAGGCTTAACCTTTGGAACGATAGCAAGCGTATTCGGCTTAAATTCGGGGTTTATAAATCAGGTGCAGTATTCCATTCTGGTCGGGGTTGTCGTAGCAAGCGCGGTAATCCCAACCTTTATAGCGCAAAAATGGTTTATGCCCGTTCATTCGGAAGATATAGTTGACCTTAACGGCGAGGAAAAATAGCGGAACTTTTTAACCAATTTTCTGCCGGCTTTTTCTTGCCTTGCTTTTTCCGATAAGTTGTATTATTTTGGTAACTATTCAGCAAATAAATTTCCATTAAATTCCCCCTTATAAAAGGGGGACAAAGGGGGTTGTAATACACTGCATTAAAGTTTAAACAACCCCCCAACCCCCTTTATTAAGGGGGAATATTGTAATTTGCTGAATAGTTACTTATTTTGTTTATATAAATGTTATTTACAGATAACTTGTTGAAAAGCATAGAAGAAAAAGTAATAGCAAATCAAAGACTCTCCTTTGAGGATGGAGTTACCCTGTTTAATTCCAACGACCTCCTTGGCATCGGTTATCTTGCCAACATTGTCAGGGAAAGGAAAAACGGGGATAAGGCATATTTTATCGTCAACCGCCACATAAATCATACCAATATCTGCATAAACAGGTGTTTGTTTTGTGCATTCAGTAAGGATAAAGAGGAAGAAGATGCTTATGCTATGTCTGTCGAAGATGTCCTTTCAGCGGCAAGGGAACAGAGCGGCATGGTGAGCGAGTTCCATATTGTAGGAGGACTCCATCCGGATTTGCCCTTTCAATATTATATAGATATGCTGAGTGCGCTTCGCAAAGAATATCCCAAAGTCCACATACAGGGCTTTACTGCCGTGGAAATCGAGTATTTATCGAGAATATCAGGATTGTCAATAAAAGATACCCTGATAAAAATGAGAGATGCCGGGCTTGGCTCTCTCCCCGGCGGAGGCGCAGAGGTTTTTGCAGAGAGGGTTAGGCAAAAAATATGCCCTACGAAGATAAGCGGCGAGGAGTGGCTGAATATCCATCGGATTGCCCATAATGCAGGAATGAGAAGCAATGCTACCATGCTTTACGGCCATATCGAGACCATCGAGGAGAGGGTTGACCATTTTATTAAGCTGAGGGAGCTTCAGGATGATACAGGCGGATTTATGGCTTTCATTCCCCTGTCATTTCATCCAAAAAATACGGAGCTTAATTCCGTGTCGCTGTCTCCGAATGGTGTTATCGGAGAACGGACAACAGGCAGTATGGATTTAAAGACGCTGGCGATTTCGCGGCTTATGCTGGATAATTTCTCTCATATAAAGGCATTCTGGATTATGATCGGACCTAAACTTGCCCAGATTTCCCTATCCTTCGGAGTTGATGATATAGACGGGACAGTGGTTGAGGAGAGGATTACCCACTCTGCCGGCGCTGATACAGACCAGTCCATTTCAAAGGATGAACTGGTAAGAATTATCAGAGAGGCGGGCAGGACACCTATAGAGAGGGATACATTATATAATAGCCTGAATTGATATAACCGCTTCTTTCTACCTAAATTGAGCGATTCTTGGGTTAAGTGCTTGTCTGACCTGTCATTGCGAGAACCCAAAGGGTGCGAAGCAATCTCCTATCATCGATTGAGATTGCTTCGGCTTCGCCTCGCAATGACAACGAAGAATCGCTCAATTTAGGTTCTAAAAAGCTCTTGACACTTAAAGTTTAATCCCAGATTATGCACGAACGATTTATATAAGACCTTATGTCCCTGTAGCGACTGTCAAATTTTCACTTTTCCATGGATGGTAAAAAGTGAAAATTTCCACAGTTCAGACAGCCATGGACGGCTGTCTGAACGGCAAGCGGAAGGGACATAAGGTCTTTCACTCATTTTTTGGGTTAATAACTTCGTCATTATTTCGGAAGTATATAATATGACAACCATAAATTCCGGCGAGGAGAGTTGTAG
Source organism: uncultured Nitrospinota bacterium (assembly GCA_964391545.1). Lineage (GTDB taxonomy): Bacteria > Nitrospinota > Nitrospinia > UBA9942 > UBA9942 > JACQEW01. The sequence continues at coordinate 2,787 of CAYMMR010000102.1, forward strand.
AAAAGGGTATAATACTACAAGGGGATTTTTAAAGGCATGCCTGTTTTTGCATCCATAGATTTGGGGACGAATACTGTTCGGCTTTTGGTTGCCGAGAGCAACGGAGAAGGTTTTACTCCCATTTATTCCAATCAGGCGATTACCCGCCTTGGAGAGGGTTTGTCCAAAGGAGGGGTTCTTATAGAGAGGGCGATGGAAAGGACTATAAATACGATTCTGCAATTTAAGAAAGAGGCATCGGCATATAATCCTTTAGATATATGGGTGGCTGCAACCAGCGCAGTAAGAGAGGCAAAGAACAGTCCTGAGTTTGTTGAAAAGGTTAAAAAGGCGGCAGGTATAGAGTTGGAGGTTATTCCGTGGGATGATGAGGCGAGGAGGACTATCCTCGGGGTGTTTTCGGGATTGGATGGAGATATAAACAGGGCGATTATATTCGATATTGGCGGGGGCAGCACGGAGTTTGTCCTTACTGAAAACAGGAGACTGATTAAATCTGTCGGGACAAACCTCGGCGTCGTTCACCTCTCCGAAAAATATATTAATAAAGACCCGGTTGATGATGAAGAAATGGCTGTTCTTGAAAAGACAATAGCCGATAAGGTTAGGGATGTAAGGGGTGAGATTCAAGCGGCAAGCGGCAAGCGGCAATGGGCAAGATTAATAGGAGTTGCAGGCACGGTTACTACCATAGCAGCATTGGATTTGAATCTCTATCCCTATAATCCTGCAAAGGTTAATGGTTATATTTTAAGGCTGGAAAATGTAAAGGGTATATTAAAAAGACTTAAAGCCATGACTTTGAGCGAGAGGAGAAATATCCCTGCCCTTGAAAAGGGGAGGGAAGACCTCATTATCCCCGGCGCAATAATTGTCATAAAGGTAATGGAGATACTCGGATTTAATGAGATAACTGTAAGCGATTATGGATTAAGGGAGGGGATTATCCTATCGAAAGTGAAGGACTTATTCCTTGACAGAAGCTGAATATATTGATATACATTAAGTTATAGCTGTCGGAGATGGCAGTTAAGATTAAAGATTAATACGGGAAAATTCAACCTGGTAATTTGCCAGGTTTTTTTATTGAAAAATGACTCGTCAGGCGAAGAAATCCGATTCCAGCCCTGCAGGTCTGTGGATTGACATCGAGGATATAGATGAGGAGGGGCTTGCTCTCGATTTTATAAAAGACCCTTCGTTTTTTGCTATCGAGAAGAAGGATTTTAAAATAGTTAAAGATGTAATTATACACTGCTCTTTGAGCAAGTGCGACAATGATATATATGTAACTGGAAAAGTTTCGGCTGTTCTTGAGTTTGCATGCAGCAGGTGCCTCGAAATGTTTACGGAACAAATCAATACGGAATTCTCAACCGAGTATCTTCCGGAAACCGAGAAACCGACCGAAGAGGAGATGGAGATTGTAGAGGACGATTTTGCCATCTCTTATTATTCAGAAGAAAAGATAGATATTCTGCCGGCTGTAATGGACCAGATTTTATTATCCGTTCCTATAAAGCCGCTTTGCAAAGAAGATTGCCGCGGATTGTGTCCGCAGTGCGGTCAGAGTTTGAATATTAACAAGTGCAGGTGTCAAACACATGACATGGATGAGAGATTGGCAGTGCTGAAAAAAATACAACTATAGTGTCAAAGAGTCAAGGTATCAAAGAGTCAGAGATTAAAGACTTTGACACTCTGATACTATGACACTCTGACTCTTTTAAAGGGAGGGAATATGCCGGTACCAAAGAAGAAAGTATCGAGGTCAAGAAGAGGAAAGAGAAGGTCTCACCACGGCTTGAGCCTGCCGAGTCTGTCGGTATGCCCGCAGTGCCATGAGGTTAAGCCGCCTCATCGGGTATGTCCGAGTTGCGGACAGTATAAGGGCAATGAGATTTTGAGGATGGAAGAGGTCGGGTAACCATTTACCGCAGAGTTCGCAGAGAACATAGAGAAAAAATAAAAATTATATATCCGCAGATTACCGCAGATTAAACAAAATATTTTTTTAAAAATCTGTGAAATCTGCGTAATCTGCGGATTAATCGGGTCTTTGTTCTTTTGTGTCCTGTGGTAAAAATTTTATTAGAAAATGAAAATTGCTTTAGACGCCATGGGGGGCGACCATGCCCCTGCAGCAATAATCGAAGGGGCGGTTTGTGCAGCGAGAGAGTTCGGCGCCGATATTATTCTGATTGGCAAAGAAGATGTCATATCGGAGGAATTAAAGAAATACGATATAGAAAAGCTTCCTCTCTCCATAAAGCACGCCTCGGAAGTCATTGAAATGCACGAGCCCCCTTCCGTAGCCCTTCGCAGGAAAAGAGATTCATCTATAAAAATCGGTGTAGAACTTGTAAAGAGAGGCGAAGCAGACGCCTTTGTCAGCGCGGGCAATACCGGCGCAGTTATGGCTGCTGCAACCCTTATCCTCCGCACCCTGAAGGGAATAGAGCGTCCTGCAATAGCAGTTCAATTGCCGACAATAAGCGGTCCTGTCATTCTTATAGATGCAGGCGCTAATGTGGACTGCAAGCCGCGGCAGCTTTTCCAGTTCGGAATCATGGGGCATGTATTTGCGCGGTATGTCCTCGAAAGGGAGAACCCTAAAGTCGGGATTATAAATAACGGAGAGGAAGAGGACAAGGGCAATGAAGCCACGAAAGAGGCATACAAGATATTTAAAAAAAGCTCGTTAAATTTTATCGGCAATGTAGAGGGCAAAGAGCTTTATAAAGGCGCTGCGGATGTTATTGTCAGCGACGGGTTTGTCGGCAATATAACACTTAAGGTAAGCGAAAGCCTTGCGGATATGATAGGGAAATCTTTAAAGGCTGTGTTCGCAAGAAGCTGGCGGAGCAAATTGGGATATATTCTGGTCAAGCCGTATCTGGATGAGTTTAAAAAAAAGGTGGATTATTCGGAATACGGAGGCGCCCCGCTCCTCGGCGTAAACGGGGTATGTATAATCGCACACGGCTCGTCATCGCCAAAGGCTATAAAAAATGCCATAAGACAGGCAGGCGAATTTTTGAACAGGAAAGTGAATACACATATACAGGAAGATATAGAGTTGAATATGAATGTCCAGCCTCCTGATGTTAAAAAAGGAGGGGTTTTGATGGCATTGAAGGAGATTGTAAGTTTTTCAACGAGGAAGGAAGGGGAACAAAGTTAATTTTTATGAAAAGAATTAAGATTATCGGCACAGGGTCTTATGTGCCCGAAAAGGTGCTTACGAACTTCGATTTGGAGAAGATGGTTGATACCTCGGACGAATGGATACGCACACGCACGGGAATGTCCGAAAGGCATATAGCATCCGATAAAGAAAAGACATCCGACCTTGCCGTAAAGGCTGCGCATAAGGCTTTGGAAACCGCCAATGTTAAGCCAGAAGAGATTGACCTTATATTAGTTGCCACTGCGACGCCCGATATGTTTTTTCCTTCGACAGCCTGCTTCGTGCAGTCGGCAATCGGCGCAAAAAAATCGGCTGCCTTCGATATATCGGCCGCATGCGCCGGATATATCTATGCGCTCTCGGTAGCAGAGCAGTTTATACGGAGCGGTAAATATAATACCGTGCTTCTTATTGCATCCGAGATTTTCAGCCGATACATTGACTGGACGGACAGAGACACCTGCGTGCTTTTCGGAGATGGGGCATCTGCGACTGTTTTAAAAGGTATCGGTGGCAAAAAGAAGGATGGTATAATATCCACACTTATATATTCGGATGGGAGATATGCGGAGTTTTTGTATCTAAGGGGAGGAGGCAGCAGTTGTCTGCTGACCCATGAATCGCTCGATAATAAACAGCATCTTTTAAAGATGAAGGGGAATTCGACATTCAAGATAGCTGTAAAGAATATGAGCGAAGCTGCAAAAGAGTCGCTGGCATCTAACGGATATAAAATCTCGGATATAGACCTCCTAATTCCTCATCAGGCGAATAAGAGGATAATCGATGCTGTGGCCGGGCATCTCGATGTCCCGCAAGGAAAAATTTTCGTAAATATAGAGAAATATGGAAATACATCGGCGGCATCCATCCCTCTGGCATTGGATGAGGCTCTAAGGGGAGGCAGGATTAAAGAGGGAGACTTAATACTCATGGTGGCATTCGGAGGGGGGCTGACATGGGGTTCGGCATTGATAAGGTGGTGAAATAAGTTTCAAGTTACAAGTTTCAGGTTGCAAGTAATGTCATTCCGAGGCAAAGCCGAAGAATCTCTTGCATCTTGCATCTTGCATTTTGCATCTTGAATATGAAGATTGCTTTTCTGTTTCCCGGACAGGGGTCGCAGTATGTGGGCATGGGAAAAGATTTTTGTGACGGGAGCAAGCTTGCTGCCGAGAGGTTTAAAGAGGCGGATGAGATGCTCGGAGTCTCTATATCTTCCCTCTGCTTTAACGGAACAGAAGACTCTTTAAGGTTGACAGAGAACACACAGCCTGCTATTTTTATTGTCAGCGCCATAGCCTGCGATATGGTAAAGGAAAAGGGGATTACCCCTTTCATATCGGCAGGACACAGCCTTGGGGAATATTCCGCGCTGTTTGCGGCAGGCTCATTAAAATTTTCGGATGGCGTGTCTTTAGTAAGAAAGAGGGGAAGGTTCATGCAGGATGCTGTCCCCGTAGGCGCAGGCGCAATGGCTGCGGTTATTGGATTGAATAAAGATATAATTGACGAGGTTTGCAAAAAAATATCGGGAAACGGAAATCTTGTTCAGGCGGCGAATTATAACGGTCCGGAGCAGACTGTAATTGCCGGAGAAAAAGATGCCGTAGAAAAGGCTGTAAAGGCATTGCAGGAGGGAGGGGCGAAGAAGGCGGTGATGCTCCCTGTCAGCGCACCATTTCATACGGTTTTGATGAAACCCGCTGAAGACAAATTATCCGTTGAACTCGATAAGGTGAATTTTAACGGCCTCAAATTCCCTGTTATTACGAATGCGGATGCAAAGGAGATAACGAGCGGCAACGACGCGAGGAGCGCTTTGAGGCGTCAGGTAAGCAGCCCTGTCAGATGGGTAGAGTCGATGAATTTAATGGCAAATAATGGAATTGATACTGTTATTGAATTGGGTCCCGGCAGGGTTCTTTCGGGATTGATGAAAAGGATTAATAAAGATATAAGGTGTTTGAATGTAGAGGACATGAAGAGTTTGGAAAAAACACTGAAAGAATTATAGCCACAGAGGACACAGAGAAAGACAAAAAAATAAAGACACAGAAAGACACGGATAAATTATGATTAACACAGAAATAAAGAACCATAAAAATTATAAATAATCAGTGTCCATCTGTGTCAAAAAAGATTGGTTTTTTCTCTGCGTTCTCTGTGAACTCTGTGGCAAAATTATTTTTTTATGAATTTACAGGGTAAAGCAGCGGTCGTTACGGGTGCGGCAAAGGGTATAGGGCGGATGATTGCTATTGCGTTAGCAGAGGACGGAGCCGATCTTGTAATTACGGAAAATGTATCCAGCGCCGCAGATACTGCCAAAAAAATAGAGACGATCGGGAGAAAGGCGCTTGTTGTAAAAGCCGATGTGTCTAATCCTGAAGATGCCGGCAGGGTCATAGAATCTTGTATTGAAAATTTCGGAAAAATAGATATACTTGTGAATAACGCAGGCATAAACAGGGATACCCTTATTCTGAGAATGAAGAAGGAAGACTGGGACTCTGTTATAGGCGTAAACCTTACCGGAACATTCAACTGCACAAAGACAGCGGCAAAATATATGATAAAGCAGAAGGGAGGGAGGATAGTCAATATAACTTCTATAGTCGGCGCGATGGGCAATCCGGGTCAGGCAAATTATGCTGCATCGAAGGCAGGGATTATAGGCTTTACCAAATCGGTTGCAAGAGAGCTGGCTTCTCGTAACATTACAGTCAATGCAGTGGCGCCGGGATATATTGTTACCGATATGACGGAGAAGCTGCCGGATAATGCAAAAACCGAATTGACAAAATTAATTCCAATGGAAAGATTCGGGACTCCGGAGGATGTGGCGCACTGCGTCTCTTTTCTGGTTTCCGAAAAGGCATCTTATATAACAGGGCAGGTAATTCATGTAAACGGCGGGATGTATATGTAACCAACTGATAACTGATAACTATTAACTGATAACTGATAACTATTAACTAATAACTGATAACTATTAACTGATAAC
>CAYMMR010000103.1:0-8976 GCA_964391545.1 uncultured Nitrospinota bacterium
AAAAGACCCCTCGCTTTGCTCGGGGTGACAAAAAGGGGCATTTCGCAACTCCCTCCAATTTTAGGCAATTTGTTTTGCAATTTTAACATATAGTATGATATAGTAAATTTTATAGATTCAATCCGTTAATCTTAATATTAGGGAGGTTCTTAGTATGAAAAATACATTTTTTAAAACGACATCGAGGGTAACATTGGCTATTTTTATCTTGACGACGAGCATACTCTTCGCAAGGTATATATCCGGGTATGTTGATAAAAAACTTTTGTCTCCCTCTGATGGATTTTTAGTGGAGCCTGTAAAGGCCGATGCAATCAGCGTCCCGTCAGTGCCGTCGGACATCAACTTCGTGGATATTGTTAAAGAGGAAAAGCCTGCTGTCGTGAATATATATACGACCCAGGTCGTAAAACATGCAGGAAGAAAAGGATTCAAACAGCCGGGACCTTCGCCTTTCCCTTTTGGCGGCGAGGAAGACCCGTTCAAAGATTTTTTCGAGAGATTTTTCGGCGAGATTCCGCCGCAGGAAATTCCAAGGCAGAGTCTCGGCTCCGGCTTTCTTATCGATAAGGACGGCTATATACTCACGAACAATCATGTAGTCGAGAGGGCGGATAAGATAAAGGTTACACTCGGAAACGGAAAGGAGTATGATGCAAAGCTCATAGGAACCGACCAGAAGACCGATATCGCCCTTGTAAAGATAGATGCAAAAGAGGATCTCCCTGTGGTAAGAATAGGAGATTCGGATATGCTCGAGGTAGGGGAATGGGTAATTGCCATAGGTAATCCCTTCGGCGTCGGGCAGAGCGTAACTGCAGGAATAGTAAGCGCAAAGGGGAGGGTTATCGGAGCCGGGCCCTATGATGATTTTATTCAAACCGATGCATCGATCAATCCGGGAAACAGCGGCGGTCCCCTCATAAACACGAAGGGTGAAGTTGTCGGCATAAATACAGCCATATTTACGGCAGGCGGGGCGCAGGGGAATATAGGCATCGGGTTCGCTATACCGATAAATGTCGTAAAAAATATCGTAAAGGAATTGAAAGAAAAGGGGAGCGTTACAAGGGGGTGGCTCGGCGTAATGATACAGAAGATTACGCCTGAGATAGCAAAATCCTTCGGACTATCCGAAAGCGAGGGCGCCCTCGTCGGCGATGTGGTAAAAGGAAGCCCTGCAGATAAGGCTGGAATAAAAAGGGGAGATGTAATCGTAGAGTTTGACGGCAAGAAGATAAAAAGCGTCGAAGACCTTCCCAAGCTTGTTGCTGCTACAAGACCCGATACAAAGGCAAAGATGATTGGCATTAGAGACGGGGCGAGAAAAGAGTTTTCCGTAACTATCGGGACACTGAAAGAGGAAAAGGAGGTAGTCGAGGCAAAGACGGAAGAAAATATGGGGCTGTCCGTTCAGAATATAACGCCTGAAATCGCCCAGCAGCTTAATCTCGATACAAGCGACGGCGTTGTAGTGATGGATATAAATCCTTCAAGTCCTGCTTATGCTGCCGGCGTAAGACGGGGACAGGTGATAATCGAAATCAATAGAAAAGAAATAAAGGATGTCGAAGATTATAAAAAGGTGGTGTCCAAAATAAAGGGCGGCGATGTAGTTACTCTTTATATAAAAGATGGAAAAGGTGGAAAATATTTTTCCTTTACACTGCCAAAAGAGTGAAGAGTTAAGAGTTACGAGTGAAGAGTTAAAGGCAAAACCAATTACACTCTTAATTTTCTATTTTTCCTTTTTAATTTTTAACTCTTCATTCTTCATTCTTCATTCCGCAATTCATGCCCAGGAAAGAAGGACGGCTGTTGTCATTGCAGTAGAAAAAGTAAGTCCCGCCGTCGTAAATATAAATACAGAAGAGGTGATACGTCAGAGAATAAATCCCTTTTCGGGTTCCGGAGACGAATTTTTCGACCGCTTTTTTCAAGACTTCTTCCCCCCGCAGGATTATAAAAGACAGAGTCTCGGCTCAGGGGTTATAATAGACCCTAAAGGCTACATACTTACAAACGAGCATGTCGTATCGAGGGCGTCAACGATAAAAGTTACATTAAGCGACAACAGGGAGTTTGACGCGCATCTTATAGGCGCAGACCCAAGATCCGACCTTGCGATTATAAAAATCATCTCCGACAAATCTCTCCCCTATGCACGGATGGGGACATCCGCCGATATTATGATAGGAGAGACCGTTATTGCCATAGGCAACCCCTTCGGGCTCTCCCACACCGTTACCACGGGCATAATAAGCGCAGTAAACAGAAGCATTAAGGGCGAAACCGGCAGGATATACTCGGATTTTATACAGATTGACGCATCCATAAATCCCGGAAACAGCGGCGGCCCGTTATTGAATATAGGCGGCGAAGTTATAGGAATAAATACAGCGATATATCAAAGGGCGGAAGGCATAGGTTTTGCCATACCCATAGACAGGGCAAAGAGGATAGTCAACGACCTCATTAAATACGGCGAGGTTCACGAGGCATGGATAGGCATATTCGTTCAGGAGCTTACGCCTCAAATCGCCAAGTCTTTCGGCTACACGGGCACAAGAGGCGTTGTGATATCGAAAATATTTAAGGGCGGGGCGGCAGATAAGGCAGGGCTGAAGCGCGGCGATATTATAATATCCATCGGGAAGAAAGAGGTAAAGACAATCGCCGATTACTATGACCTTATTTACGGATACGGACATAACGACAGAATAGATATTACCGTATTCAGAGAGGGGGAGAAGGTTGCCGTTAATCTCGCTGCACAGAAGATACCGGAAGAACTGTCGGATGAGATTGCAATGGAATGGCTCGGCATCTCGGTAGAAGATATAAACGATAAGACAGCTAAAAAATATCGGCTTTTTACAACCTCCGGCGTCCTGATTACAGGGGTGGAAAAGGATGGCGCAGCAGGAAGGATAGGAATAGAGCCCGGAGATGTATTAAGGCAGATAAATCAGTCGGGCATCGAGAATCTGAAGGATTTTAAAAAGGCGGTAATTTCTGCAAGAAAAGGGAGCAGCGTTTTGTTGTTGATTCAAAGGGGGAGATACGGCTATTATGTAACAGTAGAGCCGTAAATAATGACAGGGATTAGGGATTGGAGGTTAGGGATTAGAAAAACCAATACCAAGCTCCAAGTCTCTATTCTCTTTTAATTTTATGCCAAAAGTCTTAGTAATGATATTGGCAGGGGGCGAAGGGACGAGACTCTATCCTCTGACAAAGGAGAGGGCGAAGCCGGCAGTTCCCTTCGGAGGACGTTACAGGATTATAGATTTTGTCCTCAGCAATTTTATAAATTCAGGTTTTTTCCGGCTTAAGGTTCTTACCCAGTTCAAATCGGAATCTCTAAACCGCCACCTCTCCCTTGCATGGAGGCTTTCCCCGAAGCTCGACCAGTATATTGACCCTGTTCCTGCCCAGATGAGGACCGGAACGGATTGGTATAAGGGGACTGCGGATGCAATCTATCAAAACCTCAATCTTATAAAAGACGCAAACCCGGATTATGTCTGTGTATTCGGCGGCGACCATGTCTATAAGATGGATGTCCGCCAGATGCTGAACTATCACATAAAAAAGGGCGCAGAGCTTACGGTATCCGCCATACCAAAGGCAGTAGGCGAGGCAAGCTCCTTTGGAATTATAGAGGTTGACAGGAAATGGAGGATTAATGGATTCGAGGAGAAACCTAAAAATCCGAAACCCATACCCGGAAGACCCAATATGGCTCTGGCATCGATGGGAAACTATATATTCAATACTGGCGTCCTCCTCGAAGAGGTTACGGCAGATGCGAAAAAAAAGGACTCCAGGCACGATTTCGGAAAGGATATAATTCCGAGCATCAGGAAAAAGAGGAGGCTGTTTGCCTATGATTTTGCCTCTAACAAAATACCGGGTATGACCTTTGCCGAAAAGGGCTACTGGATGGATGTGGGGAGTCTGGATGCCTACTGGCAGGCGAGTATGGACCTGGTAGCGGTCTCTCCTGTATTCAATTTATATAACAGCGAATGGCCCATAAGAACATATTATCCAACCTGCCCCCCTGCCAAATTCGTTTTTGCGGATAAGGAGAGGGACAGGGTAGGTATAGCTACGGATTCGATAGTTTCGGAGGGGTGCATAATAAGCGGCGGACAGATTAACCGCTCTATTCTTTCTCCGCAGGTAAGGATAAACAGCTACAGCTATGTAACCGAGTCGATCCTCATGGAAGGCGTTAATGTAGGAAGACATGCGAAAATCAAAAGGGCAATTATTGATAAATTTGTGGATATACCGCAGGGAATGGAGATAGGCTACAACGGCAAGGAAGATAAAAAAAGGTTTTATGTTACGGAATCCGGGATTGTCGTCGTTCCGAAGGAAGCAGTGTTGAAAGGTTAATACTGAGGCTTTTTACATAGTCTCTGTAAGATGTATTTGAGGCATGATTGTCTATATACCTCTTGAGCAGTCTGTTGTCAGATGCAAATTTATTTAAGAATATCTGCGGAAATTTGCGAACCATCCGGTTAAAGCAGAGGGCATATCTAAGATTATTGCCAAATAAGGTATTGCATCTCTTTTCATAATCATAAACGGCGGTTTTCTTTTTTATAATACAATCCGAAACAGACTCTGCTGCAATTTTTCCCGATAATATAGCGGTGTAAATTCCTTCTCCGCTGAATGAATCAATAAAGCCTGCGGCATCCCCTGTCAGAAGAATTTTATCGCTGCAAATTTTCCTTTTCCTGTCCCACAGAGGCATTTTATGTCCCCTGATTTTATCGGACGGCAAATTGTGAGACATTAAAAACCTCTTCATAAAATCGAGGGGATTTGAACCGCCCCAATCCGTTCCCCATACTCCGGCAGAGAGATAACCGCCGTGAGGAAAAATCCATGCGTAACCGTCGCAGTAATCATCAAAGTAAAAATTCAGCACATCCTTTTCAAAAGAGGGTTTGGTAGGAACTATCTCGGAAACAAAGGCTGAAGCAGACAGATAGGCTCTATGGGCGCCGTTTAAAAACCTCGATACAACGCTGTTTGCGCCGTCAGCGCCGATTAAAAACATGCTGTCATAAGCCCCTTTTTCCGTATTTACAGTTATATGGTTACTGTTATCTTCTATCGAGACAACCCTTTCTCCTGTCAATGTTGTGCATCCGGAATCCCGCGCCCTTTCGTATAAAAGGTTATCGAACTTTCTCCTCGATACCATTACTGTTATCCTGCCGGATTTTTTATATAAGGCAGATTTATCTTTGTAATAGACCTTTACCCCTGTGCATTCCGCCTCGATTATGTCGGGCGGGAGGGTAAAATCGAGACAACTCAGCGTCCGCAGAGAGAGGGAGCCTCCGCACGGCTTATATCTTGGGAAAATCGCCTTGTCTATGAGAAGGGTTTTAATGCCCTGTTCGGAGCAGCATTGGGCAGCAGTCGAGCCTGCAGGACCCGCGCCTGCCACAATTACATCATAAAAATTTGCAGACATATCTTTATATGGTTTATGACGATGATATAAACTTTAGCAAAAACAGTCAAGACAATAGCTGCCAGGATAATTTTTGAAATTTGAAATCTGAAATTTGTGATATACTGTTTTCCAAAAGAACAAAGGACTGATTAGCCACGGACTTTCACGGACAAATAGCGTAGAGCGGTTAGCGTATAGCGTTTAGTAACTAATCCCTAATCGCTAACCGCTTATACGCTAATCCCTATTTCTGTCCGTGTCCGTCCGTGGCAATTTTTTATTATTGTATGAAGCCTCTGCATATCGCATTTTTCTGGCACATGCACCAGCCCATGTATAAAGATCCAATCAAGGGTTCTTATACGATGCCGTGGGTTCGTATGCACGGTATAAAAGGCTACTATGATATGATATCCCTCCTCGAAGAGTTCCCCGATATCCGGATGACCTTTAATATCGTCCCGTCTCTTATTACACAGATAAACGATTATGTAAACGGAGCAGCAAAAGATATGTTCTGGGACATCAGCATGAAACCAGCCTCCGAATTATCATTAGACGAGAAAAAATTCATCCTCGATAATTTTTTTATGTGCAACTGGGTAACAATGATACAGCCTCACGCCAGGTATTGGGATATTCTTAAAAAGAGGGGGATGCGGAGACTGACAGAGGAGGAGATTAATCATGCTGCAAAGGCATTCTCCAAACAGGAGTATCTTGACCTTCAGGTCTGGTTCAATCTTGCATGGTTCGGCTATAAGTCAGTCGAGAAAGACAAAAGCCTTTCGGATTTGATTAAAAAGGAAAGGAACTTTACAGAGGATGAAAAGAGGTATGTCCTCGAAGCACAGATACGAATACTAAGGGATCTTCTGCCTACATATAAAAAATTTCAGGATATAGGACAGGTAGAACTTACCACAAGCCCCTTTTACCATCCCATACTCCCCCTTGTTTACGATACCGAACTGGCGAACCGCTGCATGCCGTGGGCAAAGCTGCCAGACAGGTTTTATCATCCCGAAGATGCAGAGGAGCAGATACGGAAGGGCGCGGCCCTTTATAAAGAAACTTTTGGGAAAAAACCTTCGGGTATGTGGCCGTCCGAAGGCTCCGTTGCCCCAGAAATCATCCCGTTTTTTCAGAAGGAAGGGGTCGAATGGATTGCAACGGATGAGGCAATACTTCTCAATTCCATTCAGGGAGAAAAAAAGGGGGATTTGCTTTACCGGCCCTATACGGCTCGATTTAGAGGCGCTGAAATCGCTATAGTATTCAGGGATAAGGGGCTGTCCGACCTCATAGGATTTACCTATTCAAAAAATCCCCCTGCGCAGTCGAGAGACGATTTTATGGGACATTTAAAAACTATTCAGAATTACCTTGCAGGCTCCGATGAAGACCATATAGTGAGCATTATATTAGACGGCGAGAATGCGTGGGAGTATTATCCGGACGGCGGGAGGGGATTCCTCTCTCTTTTATATAAAGAGCTTACGGAAAACAAGGGTTTTCAAACCGTCCGGTTTGGAGAATATATCGGGAGTCATAAGCCGAAAAGGGTTATTGAAAATCTCTATACAGGCTCGTGGATAAACCATAATTTTAAGATATGGATAGGAGCGGAAGAAGATAATAAGGGATGGGAATATTTGAGAAAAACCAGAAGATTCCTTGCCGAAAAGATTAAAGAAAACAAGTTAAGCAAGGAAAAGATAGAATCTGCATGGGAAGAGATATATGCGGCGGAGGGGAGCGATTGGTTCTGGTGGTATGGGGATGATTTTTCCAGCGATAACGATGCCGAGTTCGACAGGCTTTTTAGGGCGCATCTGGAAAAGGTCTACAGGATTCTCGATGCAGAGCCTCCCGATTATTTAAAATTACCTATAATAAAAATAGAAGAAGAGCTGCCGCCGGAGGAGCCTGTAAAATTCATAACGCCTGCGATAGACGGCATGAATACGAATTATTTCGAATGGCTCGGCGCAGGCACTTACAGCGGAAAGCTGCCGGGCGGCTCGATGTATCATGCAGAAGGTGTGGTATCCGCTATCTATTATGGATTTGACCTCGATAATCTCTTTATCAGGTTGGATATGACGAAGGAAGCAGGGGAAGATACCATAAGGGATATAGATGTAAATATTCACATCTTTAATAAGCACGAGTTTAAGATTGTTTTTCCTTTGCAGTTTAAGGAAGGGGAAAAAAGAAAATACTTTATATACCGAAGGGAAGACGAGACGGCATTTTCGAGACTGAAGACAAACGAGACTATAGAGATTAAAAATATCGCAGAGATAGCGATACCGTTTAAAGATTTGGGTCTCGAGACAGGCGAGTCCGTTAATTTTGTGGTCGAGCTTAAAAAGGGAAATTTGGAGTTAGACCGCTACCCGAGGCATAAATATATACAGTTTAAAGTCCCGGATGAGCAATTCGAAGAGATAATGTGGAGCGCATGAAGAGGATAATTTACCTTCTTCGCATTGCAAAGAGGCTTATCCTGACAGGGAGTGTTCATAGTAAAAGGTATATCGAATATTTCGACTCCATAGAGCCTCAGAAAACTTTTTTTAAAAAGGCAACCTTAAGTTTTGCTATCGATGTAGAATTGATTGACAGGAAGGATTCAAAAATATCGAGGTATACCGGAAAGGAGGATTGAAATGTATAGGGTAACCAGAAAATATCAAATTACCATTCCTGGAATCGTTAGAAAGACCCTTGGTATAATACCGGGGAGCGAGGTTGATATTGTTTCCAAAGGAGACGATTTTGTCCTAAAGGTTAATCTTATCGAGGATCTAAAGCGAGTCTGGAGGGGAAAGTTTAAGGACAAAAAGAGTTCAAACGAATATATGGCTGAAATCCGTGGAGAGATTGAGTGAGAATTTATATAGATACGGTTATATTTATTGACATCCTGAAGAACGAATATCCTCAAACTCAGGAGAAGTTTTATCATGCCATTGAGAATGGGGAGACTCTCATTACCTCAGTTATTACCGTAGCAGAACTTATGCCGCAGTTTAATGGTAACAGAAAGGAATTATCAAGATTTCTTAAAGACCACCGTGTTAATGTAATGGATATTGACCTTGAATCTACTCTGATTGCCTCTGAACGATGGATGAGGTATCTTAAAAATAAAAAGTAAGATACTGCCCTTCTTGTAATGCCCCTATTCATGGACGGGATCAAATATTAGCCGATTTCCTCATTGGCGGTTTTGCCTTAACCAATTGCGAACGGATTCTTACCAGAGATCGCGGATTTTATAGGACATATTTTAGAGATTTAATAAAACTCCAGTGAGTGTGGACAGAGGCATTAGCAAACCGCCACACTTTGATAATAATTCATTTTTTTTTAGAGCCTCTTTTTGCACACCATGAATAATCGGCATAACTCTCATTATTGTAAGTAATGGGTTTCCATCATAACATCGTGAACTAAAAAAACATCATAACATCGTGAAC
>CAYMMR010000104.1:0-8962 GCA_964391545.1 uncultured Nitrospinota bacterium
TTGCTTCAGTTCCTATAATGCCTATTCTTCCTGTCTTTGTGCCTCTGACCGCTGGCCCTTGCGCCCGGCTCTATCACCCCTATAACAGGAATATCCATCTCCTCCCTTAAAACAGGCAGACTGACTGCCGAAGATGTGTTGCAGGCAACTACGAGCATTTTTATCCCTTTTTCCAATAGAAATTTTGCATTCTGCACCGAAAATTTTATAACAGTCTCAGGGGACTTTATTCCATAAGGCACCCTCGCCGTATCGCCAAGGTATATAATATCCTCATTTGGAAGCCGTTTGACAACCTCCCGCAATACAGTCAACCCCCCGACGCCAGAATCGAATATTCCTATAGGCTTATCCATTTTAAATCCTCTCTATTATCTCAATTATACACGCCCGTTTAAAATAAGACCTTATGTCCCTGTAGCGACTGTTAAATTTTCACTTTTCCACGGATGGCAAAAAGTGAAAATTTCCACAGTTCAGACAGCCATGGACGGCTGCCTGAACGGCAAGCGGAAGGGACATAAGGTCTTTATATCTTATTTCCTCACTATCTCCATATTTTCCGCAAGCGGTTTTCTAATATCAATGTGTCCTGTCAGCGTGTCAACCTCATTCCCATCTATAAGGAACTTAACCTTTTTTATATCGGGAAAATTTTTCGTAATAGTATTAACTATGGAATATATTGTCATCATCTCCGCCCAGCTTCCTTTGGGATGGTTATCCCTTAATTCTTTATTAAAATCTATGGACAGCATCCCGTTCTTTTCTATCCTTACCTTATTAATCTTTACTCCTTCAGGTATTATACCGAGCAAATCCTTTGAGCCGATTGTAAGCTCTTTTAGCACCTCTGCTATTTGATTTTCTAAAGAGCCGTTCAAGCTTATCTGCCGCATCTCCGGCACCAGATATTCTTCATTCTTTGAAGAAAAATAAAGGGTAATATCCTTCTTTTGAATTTCACTTTTTGGAAGGGGAATAGCCGGAGATTTTTCGGGCGCAGTCTTTATATCCGTCTTTGCAATATAAAGGTATACAACTGCGCTTACCGACAGCGCCGCAAGAATCGATACGAAAATATACTTTTTCAATTTCCGTTATACTCCTTTATAGCATTTAATATGGCGCCGGCAATTTTATTTATGTATTCCCTATTTCTCAACCTCCCGGCATCATCGGGGTTTGTTATATTGCCCGCCTCTATCATAATCGCCGGCATTTCCGCATCCTTCATGATTAAGGCGGGCATAGGCTTCAAAGTAATCTTCTGGTCCGGAATAATCTCGCTCAGATTCTTCTGAATCAATTCCGCTATCCTCGTGCCCTCGTTGGCATAATCGGAATGTGTCATATCTTTTAAGATTATACTCAAGTCATCTTCTTCATTTTCACCGCCGGCAGTTCCATTGCCATTGTTATGCTCCCCGGAGGCTAATTCTTTTCTCATTTCTTCATAATCTAAATAATAGACCCGAATTCCTCCCAAACCTTCGCTATAAGATGCGCCTGTATGAATGCTTATGAGCAAATCTCCTTTGCTCTTATTTGCCAGTTCCACTCTTTTTTCCAAAGATACATCCGTATCTCTTTCCCTTGTCATTACAACCTTCAGCTTCAAGTCATTTAATATCATCTGCTTTAAAGATAGAGAAATCTGCAATGCAGCATCCTTTTCCAGCAGCCCATCCCTTCCTTCGCTGCCTTTATCGGAGCCGCCGTGTCCGGGGTCAATAACGATAGTATTTAGCCCTATAGAATCCGCTTCGATAGTGTGAGATAAGGAAAGGATTAAAAATAAAAAAAAGCTGCAGAATATTTTCATTTGGAAATTGTAATATAGAACACGGATAACACGGATGAGACGGATTGACACAGATATAAAATAAGTTAACATAACTCAACTCCAGTGTTTATCTGTAAAATCAGCGTCATCTGCGTTCTATTAACTGTTATACAATCTTTGCCCCAAGGATCTTTTCTATATGCTTGAGGGCAAAATTGTGATTCTCGCTATCGAAGGATGCTACACAATTTGCCGGAACCTCCACATTGTAATCTCTATTCCTCAAATCCGCCACTGTGTGCATCACGCATATATCCGTGCAGACACCGACCACTATCACCTTTTCCGGGGCAAGCTCCTTTAATATCTTTTCCAAATCGGTATTGTAAAATCCGCTGTATCTGGTTTTCGGTATAACCCTTCCTTTAAACGGCTTGAGTTCCTCTATAATCTCCGATTCCACGCTCCCCTTTACGCAGTGTTTTGGAAACATCTTGAATTCCCTGTCATCCTCCGCATGATTATCGCAGACATAGATTATCTCCGCATCCTTTTTATCGTTTAGAAGGGATACCACATTGGGTATTATCGTCCTTGCATCTCCGCCGCAGTATAGCGGATACCCTTTTTCAAGGAACCCTTTCAGCATATCCACAACGATTATTACCTCTTTCATAACGAACACACCCCCTTCAAAGAATTACGAATTACGAATTACGAATTAAATAACATACCTCAATTCATAATTCTTAATTCTTAATTCTCTTTTTAAGATACTCTATGCTCTTAATTACTCCGTCTTTGGTATGCGCCTCGAGAGTAAAGATAGGCTGTTTGTCGATTTTCTTTAAAAAATCGAACAGCATATCGAAATCGAAATTCCCCTCGCCTAATCCGAGATGATTATCCCATTTGCCGTCGTTATCATGGAGGTGAGCCTCTGCAATATATTTGCCGAGCCTATCCAGCCACTCCTTTAACGGAATCTTTGAAAATACATTGAAGTGCCCTGCATCAAAACAGTATCCGAATCTGCGGGAGCCCATCTCTTTAATTAACTTCTCCAATGTATCGGGCTTGTTTTCAAAGACATTCTCGACTGCAAAATTTGTATCCGGATATTCATTTAGAACATCCCTCCATGTTTTGAGGCTGTTTTTAAGCCATTTATCCTCCTGTTCGTTGAACCTGTAATCGTCATAGCCTGGATGGACTATTATCAGCCTTGGGTTAAAGGCAAGGGATTCTTTTACTGCCTGCTTTATTCTATCCACAGTTGCCTGCCTTATTTTTTCATCAACGGCTCCCGGGCTTAAATCCATGAAAGGCGCATGCCATGTAAGAAACGTTCCATTATTTAAAGCCTTTTTAATCTTATCTAACTCTTTTAAGGGGGCATTATCCAAATCGCTTGCAGGCACGAACAACTCTATATTACAACCATTCTCTAAAATTAAAGGTAAATAGGCATCAAGATATTTGTATGGTATATGAATGTGAACATTCCTCATAATAATAATATAGCCTATAAAAACAGGCTTAACAATATAAAAGTTTGCCGAATCCCTTGAATTTCTTGAATTTTCCTTGACGCTTATATATTTTTATATTATTCTTAGAGTCAAAAAGCAGGACAAAAACCTGATAATTTCTTTGGAGGGTCTGTTATGAAATGCCCTAAATGCGGTTATGTAAGTTTTGAATATTTGGATGAGTGCAGAAAATGCGGCAGAGACATAAGCCAATTCAAGGCTGCTATTGGGCTTACAGCATTTACTCCGGGTGTCATAAATGTATTAAAATATGCCGAAGGGGAAGAAGAAGCAGAGGAAGCGGCGGCGGAGGAGCCGCCTGAGATTGCAGCGGCAGTGGAGGAGCCTCCTGTCGAAACGATACAGGAAACGGCGCTCGGTCATCATCTGTATTCTCCCGCCCTTTCCGTAGAAGAAGCCGGCAGTAAGACGGCAGGAGAAGCGCCGGTTGAGGCTGCGGCAGAAGAAAAAGGGGAAATAGAAATTACCCTGCCAGAAGAGACGGCAGAGACGGCGGCAGAAGTATCTCCTCCGCCTGTTCAGGAGGAAGAAAAAGGCGGGATAGAATTTAATTTAGAGATTCCGGAGGAAAAGGAAGATATTGTGCTTGTCCTCGATACGGATGAACAGCCTGCCGTGGAAAAACCGCAGATGGAAACAAAAAAGGAAGAACAGTCCCCGGTAGAGGAGATAACCCTTTCCCTCGAAGATATTGCGGGGCTCGAGGTCGAGGAGAAATAAAAAATGGAAGCTTCATATACCCTCGGCTCGTCATCTTATACGATTACAACAGCGCCGCCATCATCAGAAACTATAAAGGCAGGGTTCTGGAGAAGGCTGCCTGCATTTTTAATAGATATTATATTATTGCAGATTTTAAAAGAGATAATCCTTTCCCCTCTTAAATCGAATCTCGGCATTGACGAGACGAGCTTCGCCTCCATAGAAGAGATTATTCAAGATTTTGAATCTTTTATCATTTACGGATTATTCTCGATGACGGTTTATATTATTATAAGCGGGTTTTATTTTACGCTCTTTTACGGCTCAACGGGACAGTCCATCGGCAAAAAGATAATGGGACTAAAGGTAATCCCTGCCGCAGGCGGAGCGATGACTTATAAAAAGGCATTTGTAAGATATATAGGATACCTTATCTCCGAGATACCGCTTTTTCTCGGCTTTATCTGGATTGCCTTTGATAAAGAAAAACAAGGGTGGCATGATAAAATTGCAAAAACCTATGTAGTGAAGGTTTAATTTGTATCTCCTGAAGCCCTTTACAGCCAAAAGGAGGTAAATATTATGGCTCGCCACAGAAGTTCCAGAAAAAAGCAGTTACGGGAAAATATAAAAATCGGGCTTATAATAACAGGCATCTGTCTTATAATTGCCCTTGTCGTATCTCTTATTATCGGCAAGATGCCTTCTTTTATAGAAGGCACGATTAATAAGCAGATAGAGGGCGAAATCGGCAGGACAGTAGGAAAAGATATGAATATAGATGATTTGAAGAAGAAGTATAAGAAATATATGAAATAAACTCCCCCTTCCCCCTCTTTATTAAAGAGGGGGTGGAGGGGGAGTTTTTCCTCTTTTTTTATGCTTGGAACCGATAAATCTAAAAAACTGGATAAGCTTTATCAAGACGGCGATTGGGACGAGATTATCGAGATAGCCGAAAAATTGTTTCAGGAAAGAACCGACGACATAAAAGTCCTGAACGACCTTGCCGTGGCTTATAAAAGGAAGAACATGACGGATGAGGCATTCAAGGTCTGTCAGAGGATTTACTCCCTTAATCCAGACCCCGATATTATGAAGCAGAGCGTGAATCTCGGCGTCCGTTATATGCGCCATCATCCTATATATGGAGAAATCCTGTATAAAAAGGGCGAATACGAAAAATCCTTAAAGGTCTTCGATGCTCTTAAGCCTATAGGAAGCCATTTTTCCGATATATTTTATATACCTGCAAAAATTTATACCAATCAAAAAAAATATGACCTTGCCTTGAACGAATATCAAAACCTGATAGAGAAATGCACCCGCCGTCTCGATGATGCTGTCAAAGGACTGCTCGAATTTATAAAAGAGGACGCCTCGCACGAAAGGGCATATAATCTCCTCTTCGATGCCTATACAAAAAAGGGAAGGCTTCAGGATGAAGTATCTTCTTATGAGCGGGCGGTGAAGACCAATAAAGATATGACTGCCGTATATATTCTTGGAAACCACTATCGTTATTCGGGAAAGCTCGATAAGGCAGCGGAGATATTCTCCGGATATGGAAAAGATGACCCCGCTGCTGTTTTATTTTTGGGGGATATATTTTTGGCGAAAAGCGAGGTTCAAAAGGCGGTTTCCAACTACAGGCTTTTTTACCAGAAAAATAAGGATAAGGCATCTGCCGTTCTCGGACGATTCGAAAAGGCATTAAGCCTTGCAAAGAACGATGAAGGGCTTCTTAATTATCTTGTGAGTCTTTATATGGAGTCGGGAGACATCGGAAGGGCAGAGGAAAAGATTAAAGCCCTTCTGCAATTAAAACCCTCTCTTCCCGAATATAAGGCGAAATTCGAGGATATACTCCTAAAATCCGCCGAACGTTCATACAAAGAAGGGAAAATTAATGTCGTTATAGAAAAACTTAAAAGCCTGACGGAGCTTAGGCCCGACAAACCCGAATATGCCAAGAAGCTTAAAGACATCGAGGGCGTCGTTGTCCAGAAAAAGATAAAAGAGTATGAAGAAAGGCTGAAGAAACCGGGAATTTCGGAAGATGAGGCAAACAGGATAAATTTCGAGCTTGGAGAGCTGTATCTAAAAAAAGACGAGAAGAGCGCCGTTTCCTTTTTCCAGAGGGCGGCTAAATCGGATTCGCAGTATCAACCGGAGGCGCTTTTCAGGGTAGGCATATCTTTCCTCTCCAAAGGGCTTATTGACCTTGCCGATGAAAATTTTAAGAAGCTGAGAGAGGCGAAGATACCCGAAGATAAAAAGAAAGACTGGCTCTATCAGGTCGGCAGCGCTTATGAGGAGAAGGGCGTCTTCGATAAGGCGCGGGAGGTATATGGTCAGATATTGTCCTATGACATCGAGTATAAGGATGTGGCACAGAAAATAGAAAAACTCCCTTCTGCCAAAACCGGTGAGAAAAAGGATAAAGAGAAATCGAGCCTGGAGGACAGGTATGAAGATATTAAGAAGATCGGAGCCGGCGGGATGGGCGCTATATACCGGGCAAAGGATAAGATTCTTGGCAGGATGGTAGCGCTTAAGGTAATCAAGGATGATTTCAGGAGCGATACGGAGGCTGTCCAGAGGTTCATCCGTGAGGCGCAGTCTGCAAGCGCCCTTCATCATCCGGGCATTATTACAATCTTCGACATCAGTGTCGGCGAGCCGATGTTCATTGCCATGGAATTCGTGGACGGAGGAAACCTAAGGGAAAAGCTGGATAAGAAGCCGATGCCTGTTGCCGATTTCTTAAGGGTAGCCGTTGAAATCTGTGATGCACTCGATGCCGCACATTCAAAGGGCATAGTGCATCGGGATATTAAACTCGAAAACATTATGCTTACCAAAGAAGGGAATATCAAAGTCGCAGACTTCGGTCTTGCGAGCATAACTACAGGCACGAGGATGACACAGGCAGGACAGGTTCTCGGCACGCCGCTCTACATGCCTCCCGAACAAATCAGGGGAAAACCGACAGATAACCGGAGCGATATTTATTCCCTCGGTATTACCTTCTACGAAATGCTTGCCGGGAGAGTCCCTTTCCCGGACGGAGATATAGGATACAGGCATATCCATGAGGCGCCGGAATCTCCATGTTTTATCAATCCGGCAATCCCTGAATCCCTCGAAAAGATTATACTGAAGTGCATCGAGAAAAAGCCCGAAGACCGCTACCAGAATATGAGGGAGATAAAGGAAGACCTTCAAAAAGTTACAGGTTCATAAAGTCCATAAAGTTCGTAAAGTTTTTACTTTATAAACTTTAAAAACTTGATAACTTTTACTCGTTCCCATGCTCCTCGGGGGGGATTATTTATAATGATAAATGAATTAGATATTAAGGTGGATATGTGAATATAGCTTATATAGTATGGCAACAAAACCGAAAGAAGCTAAAATAATTCAAACCTGTTTGGAATTATCATCTGACATAATCAAACTTCCCATAGAGCATATATGGATTGATTATGATAAAGAGGCAGATGTCTTATATTTAAGCTTTAGAAAACCTCAGAGGGCAAAAAAGACAGTTGAGACAGATGACGATATTCTAATCAGAAAAGACGGAGATAAGATTGTTGGAATAACAATCTTAAATGCAAGTAACAGATAAACCCAAAAAATGCGTTAATTTACAAAATATTGGCTGCCGCAGGCTTTGCCTGCGTAATCCCCCTTAATTTATCCCTGAATGCTTTTATCAGGGAAAGGGGGCAAGGGGGTTGTTTAACCAGCAGTTGTATTAACAGGTCTTTAAGACCTGTTAATAAAGAGGTTAGCTATGAGATATTTTAAAATATTGGTGGTGCTTTTCTTGGTTTTTGCCATCGTAGCCATCCATAGTCCTGCCATTGCACAGGAAAAGCCTGCCTCTGCAGGCAGCAAGGAGGGTCCCGAGATTTTCGTGCAGTTAGGGCATTCTGCGGGCATCAACTCGACAGCGTTTTCGCCGGATGGAAAAATCCTGGCATCGGGCGGCAGAGATAAGACTATCAAGCTCTGGGAGGTATCGAGCGGAAAGGAACTGAAGACCTTCACAGGACACGAGGGTGATGTTGTTGCATTGTCTTTTTCTAAAGACGGGAAAAGCCTGGCGTCTATCGGTGGTTCCTTTGATCAGACAATCCGAACATGGGACGTCGCTACTGGGAAAGAAACCTTTAAATACAAGATAAAGTTTTTGCCCTCCTTTGGCATCAGGATCGCAGGGTTTTCTCATGATGCAAAATATGCCATTGTAGGCGAGACTAATGGAAGCAGTGGGGGGGTAATCAAAGTTATTGAGACCGCTACAGGAAAGGAGATTTTGGACTTATCGGGAGTCAGGGGGACGGGAGAATATAACGATTTTCCTGAAAATGCAATCTTCTCTCCGAATGGAAAGGATATTCTTCTTGTATTCAGGGATTCAATGAAGCTTATGGATATCGCAAGCAGGAATGAAGTTAAAGCATTTCAAACCTCTCATAGTAATTCGGCTGCCTTTTCCCCTGACGGGAAGTTCATCGTTGTGGGCATGTTCTATACCCTCGGTGTATTCGACGTAACGACAGGTCAGGTAATCGCTCGTTTTACTGTTGAGAATGCCGGATTTATTGAGCATGTCGCGTTTTCTCCGGATGGAAGATATGCTGTGACAACGTCGAGAGAAAGTGAACCGGAACCGAGCAGCTTCATAAAGCTGTGGGACATTCGGGAGAAGAAGGAAGTGAGAATGTCCGCAGGTCGCGGTTTCCCTATTGATTCACTGACCTTTGCACCCTCAGGTTCGTATTTTGTAACCGGAGGATGGGATAAAGCTGTCAATCTCTGGGATATCCATTCAGGTTCCGAGGTGCGGAGCTTTTCCGGGGCAGTGAATCATGTCGGCTCCGTTGATGTGTCTCCCGACGGCCGATAC
>CAYMMR010000105.1:0-8917 GCA_964391545.1 uncultured Nitrospinota bacterium
GCCTAGTCTCGTGGGCTCGGAGATGTGTATAAGAGACAGGCTATAAAGGTAGAGGATATTTATTTCGATGTGGATACGGCAACCCCGCTCGGCTTGATTATAAACGAGCTTGTCCTAAACTCTATCAAGCATGCCTTTCCTGCAGAAAGGGGCGGCGAGATATTTGTGTCTCTTCGGCATGAAAACGGCGGATATACGCTTATTGTCCGTGATAACGGCATAGGGTTTCCGGAGGGGCTGGATTTCCACAATACCAAATCCCTTGGCATGCAATTGGTGAATACCCTGACCGAGCAGATTAACGGCAAGATAGAAATGGATAATAAAAACGGGACGGAGTTCAGGATTACATTTGGGAAATAAAAAAACCGTTGGACACAGAAGGACAAAAAGAAAAAGATTTAGACACAGAGGGACACAGATAAATTATGATTTACACGGATAGAAAACAGTAGAAATCATACAAAAATCAGTGTCCATCAGTGTCAATAAAAGGAGAGTAAAAATATGGAAAAGGCAAGAATATTGATTGTCGAGGATGAGAGCATTATTGCAAAGGACCTTAAATACCGGCTTGAAAATATGGGATACGAGATTCCCGCTGCCGTTCTATCCGGAGAGGAGGCGGTCAAAAAGACAAAGGAGATATATCCCGACCTCGTGCTGATGGATATTTCTCTAAAGGGGATGAGCGGCATAGCAGCGGCAGACCAGATTCGCAGGTTTTGCAATGTTCCCGTGCTGTATCTCACCGCCTTTTCGGATAAAAATATAGTGGAGCTTGCAAAGATGACCGAACCTTACGGTTATATATTAAAGCCCTTCGACGAGAGGGAGCTGCATATTGCAATAGAAATGGCTCTCTACAGGCATAAGATGGAGATGAAGCTAAAGGAGCGCGAGCAGTGGCTTGCCGCCATATTGAAAAGCATAGGCGACGGCGTCATCGTAAGCGATAGAGACGGGTGTGTGAAATTTATGAACCCTGCGGCAGAGAGATTGACAGGCTGGAGTATGGAAAATGCAGCCGGAAAAGATCTGAATAAGGTCTTCCATATTGTAAGCAAGGAAACCCATGAAAGCATAGAGTGCCATGCAGCAAAGGCTATCCGGCACGATGCTGTTTTAAATGTGCCGGAGAATACCGTTCTTATCTCAAAAAGCGGGGAGGAAAGGGATATCGAGGCGCGTTTTGAAATACCCATTGACGACAGTGTTGCCCCTATTAAGGACAGTAAGGGAGAGATTATAGGCGCCGTAATAATCTTTCGTGAAAAAACAAAAATATGATTTTTGCCTCTTTCAATACCTTTATAAACCGCATTAGGCAGCCCCAGTGGTTTGCGCTCATAAGCCTCCTCTTTATCTTGCCCTTTGCCGCTGTAATGTATTATCAGATTAGAATGCTGAATGGCCATATCGCTTTTACCAAAAAAGAAAAGATTGGCGTAGAGTATATTCAATACATTATAAGATTTTTGCAGGATATCCAGCATGACAGGGGGATGTCAATTGCCTTTTTGAGCGGGGATGCTTCATTTAAGGGAAAAATAGAAAAAAAATGGGCGGAAATAGAAGACGATATAAGGGCAATCGATTCGATTGACGAAAAATACGGCAGGATATTAAAGACAACCTTAAAATGGAAGGAAATGAAAGGGAAATGGTATAAAGTAGAGACCGAAGAAATGAATATGACCCCCGATGAGAGCTTCGATGCCCATTCCGGGCTTGCCAATGATATTCTATCCTTTATCATTTATATAACAAGAACCTCCAATCTTATCCTCGACCCGCATCTTGACAGCGACCATCTTATGGCAATGATGACATTCGGGATACCCCCGATAACCGAAGGCATCGGGAAGACACGGGCTATTGGAGCAAGGATTATTGCAGGAGGAGATGCAGGAGAGGGCAATAAGATAAAACTTCTTATACTGATGGAGCAGATAAAGCCTGCAATCGATACGATGGAGGGTATTATGCAAAATGTCTTTCTGGAAAATCCCGATATAGAGCCGCTGATGAAGACATATTTTCATGATGCCATTTTTACTACAAATGCCTTTATAAATATGCTGAACAGTAAAATCATAGCCGCAAAAACAATTGGTGTTCGAACAGAAGAATATTTCGACGCAGCTACGGATGCCATCGACGCCAATTTCAGGCTTCATGATGCTGCATCCGCTGCGCTTAACGAACTGTTGGAAGCGCGGATAAGAGGATATTTGAGGGGAAAATACTATGTCATTGCCTCTTCTGCATTTATAGCCGCAGTATTTTTCTATATCTTCATGAGATTCAAAGGGAGCCTGACAAAGCAGATTAGTGTCGAAGAGAGCCTTAAAACCGCAGTCAAAGAAAAGGAGATGCTTTTAAAAGAGCTCCATCACAGGGTAAAAAACAACCTCCAGATTATCTCCAGTCTGTCCAGCCTTCAGTCCGAATATATTAAAAATAATCCGGAGGCAGTGGATATTTTCAGGGAGTTTCAAAACCGCATAAAATCTATGGCGATTGTCCATGAAAAGCTGTATAGAGCAAAAAACCTTACAAAGATTAGCTTTTCCGAATATATCGATGAGCTTACATTCCATGTATTTAATTCATACAGGGCAATATCTTCCTCTGTCGAGATGAGTATAAACAGCGACGATATCTCTCTCGATGCGGATACGGCGATCCCGCTCGGCCTGATTATAAACGAGCTTGTATCAAATTCGATTAAATATGCCTTTCCCGATGGGAGAAAGGGCAAAATCATGATTGATCTTCAATCCGATAATAATAAATTTACACTGACTGTAAGCGATAACGGCGTTGGACTTCCAGAAGAACTGGATTTTAAAAATACAAAATCACTGGGTTTGCAGCTGGTAAATACCCTGGCAGAGCAGATTGGCGGAATAATAGAGGTTGATAGTAAAAAAGGAACGGAGTTTAGGATTGGCTTTTAGCAAGTAGCTGTTAGCTAATAGCCATAAGCTATAAGCTAACAGCTATAATCATCAGCACCATACGGATGCCCGTTTTGTCCAGTTGTCGCCGGGATAGAGGCTCTTCATTGCTGCGCATGCCTCTTTCAGATATGAGGCATCCCCGCTCTCCTTATAATGGGCAACTCCAAGGAAATACCTCGCCTCCGGCGCAACCTCTGCATCGGGTTTCTTCGTAATCACCTTTTCAAAGGACATTTCGGCATCGTGGTATTTGTCCATGCGGAACGATGCCAATCCCTCGCATAGCTCTATCTGCGCCATAAAGTCTTCGGGCGGCAGATAACCGACCCATCGCTCCAACTCATTTCCGTCGGCATCCGCTATTATGAAGGTAGGGGTCCAATCTATCTTATACCTGCCTGCTATATCCGGCGACTCCGTTACCAGATAGGCAAGGGGTATAAACTCCTCATTCAGAAGCCCTATTACCTCCCGATTGACAAAGGTATCATTTATCGTCTTCTTGCACCCATCGCATTGCGGATGATGGAAGAAGAAAAATAAATGTTTTCCTCTTTCCTTTGCCTCTTTTTTTGCCTTATCGATGTCATTCATCCAGTTAATAGCTCCCATAGCATCCTCCTTTCTTAAAACCATCTGCTTTTAAAAGGGTGATACATAGTCTGACGGTGAAAATGCTATGTCTACACCATGCAGATGCATATCTACGCCTACGGCCCTATTATTCTGATTGAAGAATATAGTAACCATAGCGCCCTTATGAGATATGCCGATATCCTCATACCTGCCTAATTTCTCGAATACCCCTATGCCTTTGCCTATCATACATACATCCTCCTGACAAAGGCTTACCAGTGTATCTTTGGTAATGCCAAATAATAGGGATTTTTGGGTATTGTATTCGCTGACGGCTATTGTGCCTTTTACTCCGTCGAGTTTTGAAAATTCGCCTATAACGGCGGCAACATCCCTCCCCACTTCTTTAGCAATATCCTGATGGGCATAAGCAGCAGGGATAACAAAAGACAACCATGTCAGAATGCCTAAGAAAATCGTTTTCTTCATATTTTTCACCCCCTTTCATAATTAACTTTTCAAAGGACATTTCGGCGCAGCGACGTTTCTATGGATGGATGCCAAATTCAGAAGCCCTATTACTCCCGATTGACGAAGGTTTGTCCTCTCGTCTTCTGGCATCCACCGCATAGCGTCTTTCTTAAAAGTATCTGAGATATGTGTCAAAGTCCGACGGCGATAAGGCATCGGATATATTTTTCAGGTGTATATCTACGCTAATCACATCCGTATGATCCAGCCTTGTCAATACCATTACCATCGAGCCTTTCTGAGCAATTCCTATATCCTCATACCTGCCTGAAGCATTAAAGGCGTTCATGCCTTTTCCCACATTGCATACATCCATCCTGCAGATGCTTACCAGGGTGTTTTTCTTGATAAGGAATTTTAAAATCTTATTCGTCCCTTGCTCGACGATGGCAATCGCATCGCTCTTTCCGTCTATTCCGGAAAGCTCCCCTTTGACCGCAACAACGCCCATACCCATTAATTTAAGCGCATCCTCGTGCGCGTTTAAAGGGGCATAGAGAAACAGGCCCGCCAAGCCGATGCAAAGCCCCGTTAAAAAAATCTTTTTCGCCATTTTAATCACCTCCCGATTTGCCCGGTTTGCCTCCGGATTAATTGGTTCACACTGAAATAGCTATAATTTAAATATAGAAGGGTAAAAGTGGATGGTCAATCGCTCAAAGGGATATTTTTTTATCCCTCAAAGGATTCTTTGTATGGCTTGAAAGGGTGATGCCCCGCACATATAAATTAGGATGCCTTCGGCAGCAGTTCTTAACATGGCTGAAGCCATGTTTCTACAAGATTAATATTTGTGTAGAAACAGGTCTTCAGACCTGTTAAACCGGGGCGCCCAAACAAAGTTTGGGTCGTGAAATTCCTGAGCATGAGATTTATGGGCGGGGCTTTAGAAATAATATGGCTGCCTCTGTCCTGCTCTTTACATTAAGCTTTTTATAGATGGTCCGGAGATGGGATTTTACCGTCTCTATGGATATACATAAGAGGCCGGCTATCTCCTTATTACTCTTTCCCTCCGATATGAGATTCAATGTTTCTATCTCCTTATCGGTTAAAAGCGATATTATGGAGGATGCCCCGGATTCGATGTCTTGCCGAACGGGGCTTTCGAGCCTGGACAGTATCTTCGGGGTGCGGTTTATCAGAAATGGCGAGATTACTTCATCTCCTTTATAAGCGCCTCTTATTATTTTTATAAATTCCTTATAGTCTGCGTCCTTGAGTATATACCCGGCAGCGCCGCTGCGAATAGCGGTTATAATCCTTTCGTCCTCATCATGCACGGAGAGCATTAGTATTTTTATAGAGGGCTTCTTTTCCAATATAAGCCGGGCTGCGTTAATGCCGTCGAGTTTCGGCATATCCACATCCATCAGAATAATATCCGGATGCGCCTCCTGCGACAGGGTAAATGCCTCCTGCCCGTCTGCCGCCTCTCCCACTACCTTAATATTCCCCTCCTGTTCGAGCAGGTATTTAAGGCTCTGGCGGAAGAGCCTCTGGTCATCGGCTATGAGAATCTTTATCGTCATCTCTCTCCTTAATAGGAACTTATGAACAAAATTTTGCGCAAAACAAGAAAATTTTATAAGCGAAGAAACTTTCCTCGAACGACTTTTTATTTTTTCTTTTGTTCCACAGTGTGATACTTCAAATAAATAAAACAAAAGAAAAAATAACGGAAGCGAGAGGAAAGTTTCTTCGCTATTATAACCTTTCTCTATTTATTTGGGTTAGGGGCATTTCGATATGGAATACTGCTCCTCCTTTATCCCTGTTTTCTGCCCATATCTTGCCGTGATGCGCCTCTATGACTACCTTACAAAAGTAAAGCCCCAGACCCGTTCCTGATTTAATGCCGTTTTTCTCTTTTCTGTAGAACAAATCGAATATCTTCGATATATCCTCTATCTCTATTCCCGTGCCTTCGTCTTCGATTTTAAACAGCAGGTTATTTGTATCGGCAGAGGCATCGAATGATATTCTTATTTTGCCGTTAGGAGGAGAATACTTTATGGCATTACTTAGGAGATTTATAAATACACGCTCTATCCTCCTCTTATCCCCTTCTATGACAATATCTCTCCTGCCCCCTCTCTCTACATAAATACCCTTTTCCTCTGCCTCTATCTTTAAAAGTTTAATTGCCTCATCCAATACCTCACCGGGAGAAAAGGACGAATACAGAAGGGGCAGGTCTTTATAACTGACCTGATGGATGTCTAACATATCATTAACCAGACCTAACAGGAGACCGCAGGCAGATATAAGGTCATCGTATACCCTTTCATCGATAGAAGCGGGAGATTTTTTAATCATCTGCAAAGTCTTTTTAATGGCTATAATAGGATTCCTTATGTCATGGGCAAAGGTGGAAGAAAAGCGGCCCATGGCTGCTATCCTCTCGGAATGCAGAAGCCTTTGCATCGTTAAATTAAGGTTCTGTGTCATCTGGTTGAAGGTCTCGGCAAGCCCTTCTATCTCGTCCCCTGTTTTAATATCCATGTTTTGATTAAGCCGGCCCTCTCCTATCAGCTTAGCCCCATCGCTTAATATTTTAATAGGCCTTACGATTCTTATTGCTACGACATAACCGAGCGGCAATAAAAGAGATACGAGTATTATCCCTAAAACCGAGACCTTCCACAGGAGCGCATAAATGGGGGAGTATGTCTCTTCCGGCAATTGCCTTATAAATATGTGCCACTTTTTTCCCCCAAAATTTTCCCTGCCCATCTCGAAAGTTGATTTCACAGGGGCAAAACCTATTATGGAATTTTTTCCGCCGTGGGCATCGTCCGGGGTTATCCCCCATCCCGGTTGCGCCATGGATATTTGATTTAACAAACGATTATTAATAGTATGGCTCCGGGGAGGGAACAAGGGGCAGACTAACAGTGTTCCATCGGAGGCAACGAGGTTTGCATGCCCTGTCATGCCAACCCTTATGCTATTTACAACTCCGAATATCTCGGCGATGTTGTAAACTATCATAATATCTCCTATCTCCTTTTTGGTCTCATCCTCTACGATTGGGACGGCTATTAACATGGAATAATGCTGCGTGGCTTGGTCAAAAAGAATGTCGCCGACAAAGACCTCTCTTTTTTCGCTTGACGGCTTATGCGGACTTCGAATAGGAAGGGATTTGCCGGCAGCAGCAATCGAGCCGCCCCTTTTATCCATAACAGTTATAGAAATAATCTTCCCGCCGCTTTGCCTCTGGTATCTCTCGATATAGCTTTGTATAACGGCATCCTTATGATTCCCCTTTACTGCCGCTATAATTAAAGGCGATATGGCTAAGGAGCGGGTATTATGAATCTCTCTGCGGATTATAATATCTATCTTTTCCGATGCCTCTACCGCTATGGTTTTTAAATTAGCGCCTATGGAATCTTTAAGCGCCTTTATTCCAAGCCGATAAGTAAAAAAGACGCCGAAAAAACCCGGCAGAAGCCCCGCTATCAGCATTGTGGCAGCAATCTTTTGCTGGATACTTCTTTTAACGGTCATCGGGATTACCCCTTTTCGATTATAGCATAGCGGCTCCCTTCAAGCCATTAAGATAATAATTCCAAATTACCGGTTTTATCAGGAGAGATAAGCAGAATTAAAAAATGTCAAAGCCCTCCCGCCTTTTTTAAATTCTTGCTTCCACAATACTTTACCGTGGGGTATACTAAAAGCATGTCCAATAATATCCGCGTCCGTTTTGCGCCGAGCCCTACGGGGTATCTGCATATAGGAAATGCCAGAACCGCCCTCTTTAACTATCTCTTTGCAAAGAAAAATAACGGAAGTTTCGTTTTGAGAATCGAGGATACGGATTTTGCCCGCGTTAAAAAAGAATATGAGGACGGCATTATGGCAGACCTCAAATGGCTTGGGCTCGACTGGGACGAGGGTCCGGATTGCGGCTGCGATTATGAGCCATACAGGCAATCCGGGAGAATCGGCATATACAAGGATTATGCAAACCGCCTGTTAAACGAAGGCAAAGCCTACAGGTGTTTCTGTTCGGAAGATGAATTGGAGAGAAAGAGAAAAGGGCTTAGGGCAAAAGGGCTTCCGCCAAGATACGATGGCAGATGCCGTCATTTGTCGGGCGATGAGGTTGAAGATTTTGAACGGAAGGGGATTAAGTTTTCGGTAAGATTTAAGGTGGAGGATGGATTAATACAATTTGAAGATTTGATAAGGGGTAAAATGAGCTTCAAGGGTTCGGATATTGGAGACTTTGTAATCCTCCGCTCCGACGGCATATCTGCATACAATTTTGCGGCAGTTATTGACGATGCCCTTATGAAAATAAGCCATGTAATACGGGGAGAAGACCATCTTTCCAACACCCCGAGACAGATTCTTCTTAATAGGGCAATGGGGTTCGATTTGCCGTGTTTCGCCCATCTCTCCATGATACTGGGACCGGATAAATCCCGCTTGAGCAAAAGGCACGGCGCAGAATCCGTAAAAGAACTCAAAGAAGAAGGGTATTTGCCGGAGGCTGTCCTTAATTATTTATCCCTTCTCGGCTGGTCATCGGAAGAGGGCAGTGAAATTATGCAGCTTTCCGATATTATAAAAAACTTTTCTCTTGAAAGGGTCTCTAAAAGCCCCGCTGTATTCGATGTTAAAAAACTAAGGTGGATTAACGGAACATATATAAGGAATAAAGATATTGCCGAATTAACCGAGCTATCCATTCCATTCTTTAAAAAGGCAGGCGTGAATACGGAAAGTGCGGATATGCAGCGGTTTTGTAAAGTAATGGATGCCGTCAGGGGCAATATAGAAACCTTATCGGAAATCGATAAATATGCAGGGATATTTTTTAATGATAG
>CAYMMR010000106.1:0-8901 GCA_964391545.1 uncultured Nitrospinota bacterium
TTTCCATACCTTAAAACCCATCCACCCACGGATTTCCTGTCCAATTAAATAATGACATAAAAATCTCCGTTCCTTAAAAAACCGTTCAAACAGTTCAAACCGATTAAACCGTTAAGGACATTCCAGCGGTTCAAGCTGGTCCCGGATATACATTTCCTACTTCAAGGGGATGCCATATTTCTCCTTTTTTTCCAACTACGAGGTTAATAGTGTCTCCCGGCTTAATGTATTTTGCTATTTCTCTGGTAATCATGATAGGACCTATCTTATCTCCTTCGTAATTAAGAAAAAGTTTGTCATCAAGCATCATCGTTACTTCTCCATACCCTTCCATACGGTCATCATCATTAAGTTCATCAGCATCAAGCTTATAACTATTTTCATCGCAGAGTTTATAAAGCAGCCTCGCAGCTTTTTCAACCCGCGGCAGGTCTTTTGAAGCCTTTTTAGTAGTTTCAACAATTTCGTCCATAGAGCCTTCTGTAATGAGACCTTGAGAAACAAGCCATTTTATATATGCCTTCATAACGGATGGGGCTGCGGTATTGAGCCATTGAGGTCCTATTACTTTCCTAATCAGAAACCATTCGAGAAAATTAGATACCAGTCCATCGTGCAGCTTTTTGGTATCTGCTGTGATAAGGCAGCCTGTATCTTTATGTTCTTCATAGGAAAGCTCCCCATAGTTTGCAAGATAACTGCTAAACAAATATAAAACATATTCATATTTATTGATAGTCTTAGTGCTTCGTTTGTTTGCCAGTTCCTTTAGAAACAATTCTATGCTTTCCGTAATGTTCATGTTAGTCCTCCATGTATGGTAATTTTATCTTCTGTCCAATTGAATAATGGCATAAAACCTCCGTTCCATATAAAGACAGTTCAAGCTGTTTCAACCGATTAAGCCGTGAAAACCGTTCCAACCGTGAAAACTGTTCAAGCTGTTCAAAACTATTATTCAGAAGCCAGAATAATTTCCCCTCACCCCGACCCTCTCCCAGAAGTGGAGAGGGAATTGGTGTTTCAATTCTTATCAAATCCCTAAAAAATTTTTGATAGCAGATAGGAATGCCTTCCCTTCTTCAATCTTGAGAGAAGCCGTCGGTTCTATAATCTCTTCTTCAATATCGTAATCAGCAATCTCCCTTATCTTTCTGGCATCTATAAACATCCTATGATATTTCGAGTCAATTCTGCCAGGCTTGGCAAAATAATATCCAAAAGCAGATTCTACCGCTGAGTGTTTTATTACATCTATTCCTTCAGATTTTAAAAGGGATTGTGCAGCATAAAACATTGCATAATAGATTTTGCTTGCGGCATCTGATGGATAACCGCTTTCTATTAGCTTTTCAGCCACTTCAATCGCATGTTCTGCTTTCTCTATAAGGCTTTTAACTTCTTCTGTCATACAGAGACTCCTTCCTTTTCAATATGTCTGTAAAAAGAAAAGCCTTTGGCAAGAGCCTCATTAAACCGAGATTCAGATGTCACCTTAATAGAAATGATAGGCTTAAAGTCATAATCCCACATAACTGCATAGGCAATATCTTCCAATTTTTTTTCCATGTCAGGACTTTTTTCTGTTACAATAGCGAGAATATCAATATCTGAATCTTCTGCAGCCTCTCCCCTCGCCCTTGAGCCAAAGATAATGAGTTTTTTTAGATGAGTCAGTATATCATCTGTAAGTCTGTGCTTGAGTTCTGAAATAATCTCTCTATCTTTTTCGTTCATATTTTAATCCCTCCTTTCCGTATGCATCCACCCTCGCCTTCCCTGTCCATGTAAATAATGGCATGAAACCTCCATAAAGCTTTAGAATTCAGGAGTCAGAATATTTTCCCCTCACCCCGGCCCTCTCCCCGAAGTGGAGAGGGAATGGAAGAACTCCTCACCCCCCGATAAAAACTTCGGGGGCAAGCCCGGCCCTCTTCCCAAAGTGGAAAGAGAAGTCGCTGTTTATTCCTTCACCTTCTTTAATATCGCATCCCATATTTCACGAAGGTTTAATCTGTCTGCCCATTGTGAGATGTAATCCATATCAATTATATCACCTGAGATTTTTAGGATTCCTGTAATATCTCTCAAATGTTTTTCCGAGCCGCCTTCTTTGTAGAAGTCCATCTTTTTGACGATTACATCTTCCGGCGAGGCGAAGCTTGCTTCTTTATCGGGGAATAAGAGACCCTTTTTCCTTCTGGAAAACTCTGTTTTTGAGAAAGGGGTTGTTTTTGTCAGTATGATGTCTATTTTTAATCCTGAAATGGAATGAATGATATTGAATTGTCTGCGTCCTTTAATTGCATTTTTTATCATATCCTTATCACAATAGAATTCATCAGGCGGAAAAAAATTAGCGAAATTATCAATCTGCTCTATTTTTAAGTCTGCCACAATATCGACATCCCTTGTAAATCTTGGCTCGCCGTAATATGCAGAGGCATGAGAGCCTGTAATCATATAGGGTATATTCAGGGATTCCAAAGACTGAATAATCAGTTTAATGAGATCACTCTGCTCCATACAGCACCCTTCTTGCCATCTCCTTTCGTATTTCTTCTTGCGTCCATTCCGGATGGATATTTTTTAGATACGCCTCAAGTCTCTTATTGAAATATGTCCATGAATCCCAGACCATTTCGAGCCGTTCCTGTCCCTTTTTTCTCTTTAGTATTTCTGCAATTCTGTCATCTACAACTTCTATCTGTCCTTTATCAAGTCTCATAATGACCTCATGCTATAACAACTATCTAACCCATTCAAGATATTTGAGCAGGCTCTACATACCCGCAGCCCATGCTGTTGTTCTGTCCGAAGCCGCAATCAAGTCCGATTTTGATTAATTCTTCCGAGCCGCTTGCGGCAAAGGGCTGGAGTGTGCCTTTTATTTCATCTGCTATCTTTCCCTGTTTGAATATCTTGAACAGTTTAATTGATTTTCCTTTTGCAGGGTGAAATTCAAATTTTAGCGGTTCTCCTTTGTATGGCTTGCCGTAGAGGGTTTCGTATTTGCGGATGAGATTTTGGTTAAGGAGTTCTTCATAGCCTCCGTCTCCGGGAAAGAGATATATATCCCGCTCTCCTTCGGGCATAGGTTTTTTGATGAAGATGGGGGATTCGAGGGGCTTTAATGTCAAAGTATATTCACAGGGATGGACAGGATGGGCAGGATATGAGAGAGAAGATAGAGAATTTTCCAATGTCTCTACTTGAAAAACACTCAATGCCTGTCTGCCGAGCTTGATTTCCTGTCCTTCTTTGAAGATGCCGCCAATTAGATGCTGAATGAATTGGCGGACAGGTGAGGCGATTTGAAAGGAGAGGGTGAAGGGATTGGATGGCGAACCTATAAAGGCAAATCCTGTAACTCCCCCCATCCCCCTCTTTAATAAAGAGGGGGAGAGAGGGGGAGTTGTTTTTATTGGTTTGTGAAAGATGATACCTGAATAAACAAATAATTTAAATTTCTTATCTTTATCATAAACGAAGCCATGCTCATGGAGCCATGAGGAATAATCCGGGTCCGAGCTTGATAGGAATGAGTAGATTAATCCCTGTATCTGGTGCTGGTAGTTGAAGTCAATGATGCCTGCTTTGTTTGCAGAGAGGGTTATTTTTATTCGCATTTTGCTGCCCCTCACCCACCCTCACCCCATAGTGGAGAGGGAATATTGGGATTTTTATTGTTCAGGCAGAATCATCTTCAGGAGAAGGCTCGAAGGGTTCTGTCTTTAATTTTCCGCTCTCGTCCTTTGTCAGGATTTCTATCTTTTTCTCCGCTTCATCGAGCTTCTGCGAGCATATACGGGACATCTTGATGCCTTCTTCGAAGATTTCAAGCGATTTATCGAGGTCTAAATCTCCCTTCTCCAGTTCGTCTACTATTTCTTCCAGTCTTTTTAATGCCTTTTCGAATTTTATTTCAGCCATAATAATCAGCAATGAGCAATGAGTGCTGATCAATGAGTATTTTACTCGCTGCTCATTGCTCGTTACTCATTGCTTCCTTTCTTCAACCCTGCAGACCAATTCCCCTTTATGCAATTTTACATTAACCTGCCCTCCTGTTTCAACATCCGAAATATCTTTTATGATTTTCATGTCAGGGAGTCTTCTGCTTATGCTGTATCCCCTTTCGAGGACAGCCAACGGACTGAGGGCATCGAGTTTTCCTGCGGTTCCCTTCAGTCTTTTATCTAACATCTCGACTCTGTGGTTTATTGCTGTCTCGAGTCCTCTGTTCATCTCCGATAATATCTCTTTAATTCTTTGTATCCTTACCATCGGATTCAGTATAAAAAGGCTTCTCGCGAGGTGCGAGGTCTTCTCGCCGATTTTTTTGCATATCATCACCGGAGACCTTTTCAGCCTTAAATTAAGCTCATCACACCTTTGCTGCATTTCATAAATTCTATCCAATGGCGCCCTTAAAGCCCTTCTCTCCAGTAATCCAACTAAATCGCTTTTCGATATATCGAGCATATTCTGCACGGCATTGAACAGTCTTTTTTCCATGCCGATGATATTTTGAGCAACCTCTTTTTTATCTTTTACCACAAGTTCTGCTGCTGCCGATGGCGTGGGCGCCCGCAAATCTGCAACAAAATCAGAGATTGTGTAATCAATCTCGTGTCCTACGGCTGATATTACAGGTATCCTTGAATCATATATTGCCCTTGCAACGACCTCTTCGTTAAATGACCAGAGGTCTTCGATAGAGCCGCCGCCCCTTCCGACAATCACGACATCAATATCCGTCAGCGTGTTCGATTCTCTTATTGCCTGTGCAATCTCAAGGGATGCGCCTTCACCCTGAACCCTGACGGGGTAGATAATAATGTGGACAGTGGAAAATCTCCTGTCAATGATATGAAGCATATCTCTGATTGCAGCGCCTGTCGGGGATGTTACTATGGCTATTTTTTGCGGGAATGAAGGAATAGGTTTTTTATGCGACTCGTCAAAGAGCCCTTCTTTAAAGAGTTTTTCCTTTAACTGCTCGAATGCCAGTTGTAGGGCGCCTACCCCTTTCGGCTCCATGTAGTCTGCGATTAACTGGTATTCGCCTCTCGGCTCGTAAACGCTTATCCTGCCTCTGACTATTACATGAAGTCCGTCTTCGGGCTCGAATTTGAGCAGTCTTTTATTTAATTTGAACAGGACAATCTTTAACTGGCTGTCTTTATCTTTTAGGGTAAAATAGGCATGTCCCGAATTCGGCACTCTGAAATTGGAAATCTCCCCCTCCACCCATATATCGCTGAAATCCTCTTCAAGGACAAATTTTATTGCACGGGTAAGCTCCGAGACCGTGTATATTTCCCTCTCTTGACTCATAGAAATAAAAAAACACTTGCCACAGGGCACAGATTTTACAAATGACTGCAAAGAAGTCACCCTGAGCGTTAGCGAAGGGTCTTGATTAATTCGATAAGATTCCTCGCTTCGCTCGGAATGACAAGAGCGAAGGGTTCGGAATGACATTTCTGTGTTCTGTGTAAATCTGTGTCCTATTAGGTCTTTGTCAGTGTCTTTTTAAAGGCAATCAGGGTATTCTGCATAAGCATTGCTATGGTCATGGGACCTACGCCGCCCGGGACAGGTGTTATATAAGACGCCCTCTCTTTTACTTCCTGAAAATCCACATCTCCGATTAATCCTGCCTCATCCCTGTTTATGCCAACATCGATAACAACAGCCCCTTTCTTAACCATGTCCGATTTTACGAAGGCAGGCTTGCCTATTGCTGCCACTAAAATATCCGCCTTATTTGTATAATCCGAAAGATTCTTGGTCTTCGAGTGGCAGACGGTAATCGTAGCATTTCTGTGGAGGAACAAGAGAGCTGCAGGTTTCCCTACGATATTGCTCCTGCCGATAATTACCACCTTTTTCCCCTCGATTGGTATTTTGGTTTTATCGAGAAGGGTTATCACTCCGAGCGGGGTGCATGATATTAGGGAAGCCGTATTCGCCACCAGTTTTCCGACATTTACAGGGTGGAAGCCGTCCACATCTTTATCAGGTGCGATAGCTTCTATGATTTTATTAGACTGTATATGATGTGGCAGGGGAAGCTGCACGAGGATGCCGTGGATTTCGGGATTATTATTGAGAGAAGCGATAAGGCTGAGCAGGGTTTCCTGCGATGTTTCTTTAGGCAGACGGTATTCGGAAGACCTTATCCCTATCTCCTGACACGCCCTCTTTTTATTCCTCACATATACTGTAGATGCAGGGTCGTCGCCGACGAGTATGACCGCCAGTCCCGCCTCTTTGCCCGAAGCGTTTTTTATCTTCTTTAACTCCTCTGCAATCTCGATTTTT
The DNA here is from genome assembly GCA_964391545.1 of uncultured Nitrospinota bacterium. Lineage (GTDB taxonomy): Bacteria > Nitrospinota > Nitrospinia > UBA9942 > UBA9942 > JACQEW01. The sequence goes on from CAYMMR010000106.1 coordinate 6,331, forward strand.
ATTGCAGAGGCAATCTCTTTTCCGTTAATAATAATAGCCGGCAAATTTTCCTCCCTTTATGAAAGAATATCAAAAGAATTTTTGTAAAGCAAATTAAGAAAAAAACACTATTTTTTCGGCAGAGAGACTATGAATCTGCTCCCCTTTCCCGACTCGCTTTCTACCTCGATTTTTCCTGCGTGGGCATTCGCAATCGCCTTGACTATGGAGAGTCCGAGTCCGCTGCCTGCTATCACGCTGCGGCTTGCATCTACCCTGTAAAATCTGTCGAATATCTTCTCCTTATCGGCATCGGGTATTCCAATACCGGTATCCGCTACCGTAACGACCGACCATCCTTCCCTGCTGCCGACCTCGATATTGACGAGTCCCTCCGGCTTATTGTATTTGATTGCATTATCCACGATATTTATAAACATCTCCGTGAGCCTCTCCTTATCACCCCTGACATTCGTCCTCTGCCCGTTCAGTTTTATAGTTATGCCCCGGCTCGATGCAGAGGGCGACAGCAGTTTCAGCACATCTTCGGCTATATCCATCAAATCTACATCATAAAGCCTTAGCGAAAAGGTTTTGCTCTCCAGTCTCGAAACTTCGAGTATGCGGCTGATAATCCCCGCCATTTTATTGACCATCTTGCCTATAATCAGAATTGCCTCCTGGTATTCTGCGGCAGTCCTTTCCTTAGTGAGCGTAACATCGCAGTAACTCTTGATAACCGATGTAGGAGTCTTCAATTCATGGGAGGCATCGGACATAAACCTGCTCTGTTTTGAAAAGAAATCCTCGAGCCGCTCGAGCATAGTATTGAAGCTGACTGCGAGGATCCCCAATTCTTTATCCATGCCCTTCTCGCCAATCCTCTCGTTTAAATTCATCTCCGTAATCTGCCCCACCTTTTTAGAAAAGATATTCAATGAGCTTAATGACATGTCCGTTATAATGAGGATGCCTATCGCGGATAGGATAAAAATAAAAGGAAATATCACCAGCATAATATTTCTGAAGGAATGAATAATCTGGTAATGTCCTTCCATAAGCTCGATTGCCTGAATCGTAACGATGCCGATAGATAATTTAAAGGATTGGGTCATTATGCGGAGCGGGATTTTTTCTGATACTATAACGGTTTTATAGGACTTTTCAAAAGATTTTTCGGCTAAGGGAAACGATACATCCGAAGTTAAAATCGAAGGAAGGCTGTCTATAATCCTGCCGTCCGGCGAGATAATCCGGTAATAATAGCTCGAGAGCGCCGTATCGTATTTTCCCGATTCTATCTCTGCCAATTCTTTCTTTATCTCGTCGGGTTCCGCGCCTAAGAGACCGTAAATCATCCGCACTCCATTGCCGAGGTGCCTGTCAACCGAATTGACGACAATATCCGTTAGCTCATAATACAAAAAGAATCCCAGAGCGGTAAAGATAAAAGAAAAGACAGATAAAAACCAGATAACAAGCTTGGATTTAATGGAGGTGAACATAATATGCAGGAAAATTATAAATAAAAATAATTAGATGATACTGAAAAATCACTTTTTTGAACTACTTTTTAGTTTTTCTTTTGTTCCAACCCCCTCAATCCTCCCCTTTTTAAAGGGGGGAGGAAGAGGGGTTAAAATAGGGCAAAAGAAAAAAATAACGGAAGTAAAAAAAGGTCATTTTTCAGTGTGAACTGATTAAGTTTTTATTCTCTGTCTTTCAGTATATATCCGCTGCCCCTGACAGTATGTATCAATTTCCTTTTGAAGCCTTTGTCTATCTTGTTGCGCAGGTAGTTGATATATACATCGACGATATTGGACTGTTTATCGGAATTTTCGTCGTAGATATGCTCCGTCAGATCGGTTCTCGTGATGACCTTATTCTTATTATATGCCAGATATTCCAGCACTGCATATTCTTTCGCAGAGATGGGAATAAATTTGCCCCCTCTTTTTACTTCGTGGCTTGCAGTGTTTATCTCCATATCGGCTACCCTTATAACTGCCTCTTTTATCTCTGTTTTGCGCCGCATGAGAGACCTTATCCTTGCCAGCAGTTCGCCGAACTCAAAGGGTTTTGTCAGATAATCGTCCGCCCCTGCATCCAGTCCTTTTATCTTGTCGGCGACGGTATCCTTGGCTGTAAGGAGCAGCACGGGAGTTTTTATGCCCTTCTTTCGTATATTTTCCAGTATCGAGATACCGTCTATCTCCGGCAGCATAATATCCAATATGATTGCATCAGCAGGAAAGTTTTCTGCCATGTATAATCCCTCTTCTCCATCATGCGAGACATCTATGCTGTATCCTGCCTCTTTAAGTCCTTTCTTTATAATATGCGCCAGATGCTTCTCGTCTTCGATTAGAATTATTCTCATTGTGTTTCAAATTTTAACACATCTTATCAATACAAGGGAATTATAAAATTCCCCTCACCCTAACCCTCTCCCCTCAGGGGAGAGGGGAGGGTGAAGGGTTTTAATCTTCCTTTAATCTTTCAAAAGATAAAATATATAACCTTTGCAGGATTAATTTAAACCTAAATTGAGCGATTCTTGGGTTAAGTGCTTGTCTGACCTGTCATTGC
>CAYMMR010000107.1:0-8880 GCA_964391545.1 uncultured Nitrospinota bacterium
CGAGATCATGCCTAGTCTCGTGGGCTCGGAGATGTGTATAAGAGACAGTTCAGGGGCATAGCTCCTGGAGAAGAAAAAGAATGGCACAAGGTAATACATATCGAAGGGACTTTGAATTATCTTCATCAGGTCTCCGATAAGACAAAGGACTATGCAAGTTCCTCGCAGGGGACAGGGTCCGGAGATATTTTTCTGACCGCGGAGACGATAAACGGGTTCGCTTATGTAGATATATCCTTCCAGCAGGGCGGGGGGATAGACCAGGACATCCCGACATTGAACGGGCTCAATAACGATGTAACCAACGGTGCGCATCTCTTTACCCGCCCAGACGGCTCGACTGCCGATGCCAATCAAGCCGAGCCGTTCATCGCCCGCTTTTATTATCAGGGGCATTCGGCAGATGAAAAGTTCAGCATTACCGTCGGCAAATTTTGTGTAAACGATTTTTTTGACAACAATGAGATAGCAAACAGCCAGATAACCCAGTTCTATTCTGCCGCGCTCGTCAACTCCGCTGCCTTTTCTTACGGACAGGATGAAAGCGGTTATACCCATGGAATAGCGCTTACCTACAAATTTAGAGATAATATTGAATTTAAGGCAGCGGGCGTTTCGGCAAACGGGACATGGGACAATGTGTTCAAGAGAAATCTCCTGTGGTATATCGGAGAGCTTGACCTTGCCGCAGAACTGTTCGGGAAAAAGGGAAATTACAGGTTATATTACTACCACGACGGCTCTCCGCACACAAAATATTCGGACCCTGCCAGGACAACGGAGAGCAGCACGGGTTTCGGCGTAAGTTTCGATCAGGGGCTGACCGACGATATTACGGCTTTTATAAGATACTCATCTCATGACGGCTCGGTTACGACTGCCTATTACGACGATGTTGACGAATCGTTCAGTTTCGGAGGACAGGTATCCGGAGGCGTCTGGGGAAGGGGAGACGATATATTCGGCCTTGCTGCATCTTTTGCAAGATTAAGTTCAGACCATAAAAACGATGTGAAGTCCTCAAGTCCTGTGGACAGCGGATTGGGAACTATAGCCAACCCGGGGGATGAGACGCTGATAGAGGCATATTACAATTATTCCATCAATCAGCATGTCCTCATATCTGCAGATTATCAATACATAGCTAATCCAGGGGCGGATGCGGATAAGGCAGTAATCAACGTTTTTGGGGCAAGACTCCATGTGGAGTTTTAAAACAAATTTCCGGCATTAGCCGGAAGGAGACGATTATGTCTATTAAAAATTTGAGCATCGGGAAGAAACTCTACGGCGGTTTCGGGGCGGTTATCGTTCTGGCAGCCGTCTTTTCGGTTTTTGTCATCAGGGAGATGAGGGAGTTTAGAGAGGATATTACAAATTATCAGGCGATTCAGGAGGAACAAAAAATCGGGCAGGAGTTACAGTTAAAGGTGGCAAATGTATGGCAGTTCATAACCGATGCCTCTCTAACAAAGGATAAGGAGGTTGTGCGGGAGGAGGCAAAGCCGAATTATGACGGCGCATTCAAGGACATCGATAAGCTCATGGAATTAAACAAGAACGACCCTGCGCATGTTAAAAAACTTGAGGAGATAAAGGGCGGTTTAAAAGCGATGTGGGAAGTCGGCAACAGGATGGTAGATACCTATATGGTGGACTGGAATAAGGGGAATATCGTGATGGAGGAATATGATACTGCGGCAGAAAAGGCAATACAATCCGTCGAGGCTATCGTAAGAGAGGGGAGCGAGGAGGGCGAAAAGACGGTTCAGGAAATCCTGCAAATGACCGCAGAGGCAATAACAGTAACTGTAATGGTTACCATCATCCTAATCTTACTCAGCATGACAATTGCCTTTTTCATAACCCGCGGCATAACAAAACCGATTAACCGGGTAATCGTCTCACTTAAAGATATAGCTACTGGAGAAGGGGATTTGACAAAGAGGATAAATCTCCAGCGGAAAGATGAGATAGGGGAGTTGTGCAGTTGGTTCGACACATTTGTCGGGAAAATACACGACATAGTTGCGCAAATAAGCAATACGGCATTGAATGTAGCATCCGCATCAGAGGAGATGGCAGCCTCCATACAGCAGGCATCTGCAACGAGCAATGAAATAGCAAAGGGCGCCGAGACACAAAGCTCGGCAGTAGAAGAATCGTCAAGCAGCATAGGAGAGATGGATAAAGCTATAAAAGAAGTGGCAGACAGTGCAGTAAAGGCAAGCGACATATCTACGAAAGCAAATGAACAGGCAGTAAAAGGAGGAGAGGCGGTAAACCAGACCATAGGCGCAATGAAGAACATAGAAGAGAGCAGCAAGAAGATAGAGGTTATAGTAGGAGTAATAACGGATATAGCCAACCAGACCAACCTCCTTGCATTGAATGCGGCAATAGAAGCAGCGAAGGCAGGAGAGCAGGGTAAGGGGTTTGCGGTTGTGGCAGAGGAAGTGAGGAAGCTTGCAGAAAGGAGCGGCGAATCAACGAAGGAGATAACGCAGCTTATAAAAGAAAGCACGGAGAGGGTAATGCGCGGCACGAAGGTGGCGAACGATGCAGGGGATTCATTGAATAAAATAATATCCGGGGTTAAAGAGACTACATCTCTTATAGAGATGATAAGCAGCGCCACAGAGGAGCAGAGCGCAGGGGCAGATGAGGTGAAGAAGGCAACGGACGAACTTGCCAAGATAAGCGAGCATAATGCCTCTGCTACGGAGGAGTTATCAGCCACTACAGGAGAGTTGGCAAAGGCAGCGGATGAATTATCCGGTATGGCGGATGAATTGAATCAGATAGTCAATCAATTCAAGGTTGATACGAGTAAAGCAAGTCGGGAGTCGGGAGTAGGACAGGCGTCCCACCTGTCGAGTCAGGAGTCGAGAGTAGGACAAGCGTCCCGCCTGTCGAGCCGGGAGTCAAAACCAAAAAGAACAGGTATAAAGAAGCCTCTTAAATCTGCAGCGCCGCCGGAAGAATCTGAAAAAGAAAAAGGGACAGGGATTGTTCTGAAGAAATGATTTTATGACTCACCACAAAGACACAAAGGGCACAAAGAGAAACGATGAATTATCATTTAGACAGGATTAACAGGATAATCAGGATGAAAAAAAATAGACAATGAAGTTTGAATGGGATATTGTAAAAGAAAAAATAAATATAACCTAAATTGAGCGATTCTTCGTTGTCATTGCGAGGCGAAGCCGAAGCAATCTCAATCGATGATAGGAGATTGCTTCGCACCCTTTGGGTTCTCGCAATGACAGGTCAGACAAGCACTTAACCCAAGAATCGCTCAATTTAGGTATAAAAAAACACGGGGTTGCCTTTTCAGAAGCGTGTTATGTATTCGCGGATAAATATCTCTTGACACTCTTCGATGCTGACCACTCGGTAGATGAGGACAGATGGATAACAATCGGGCAGGCTCTAAATGGCAAGATATTAACGGTTATCCATACTTATCAAAGTGCCGGAGGTAAAGAATCCATAAGGATCATATCCACACGAAGGGCCGCCGAAAACGAAGTTAAACAATATGTTGAAAGGAGGCGATAAATAATGAAAAAGGAGTACGATTTTTCAAAGGCAGAACAAGGTAAGTTTTACAGACCGATTGAAGAATTGGAAATACCCATTTATTTAGACAAAGAAATTAAAACCTTTTTTAGTAAGAAGGCATCGGAAAGGCACATTGACCTCGGACAGATAATCAATACTATCTTACGCAAGGAAATGGAGATACTAAAAGAGGTTGGTGTTTAAAAAAGAAATTCCGAAGTCTCACCCGCCCGGAATGAATATTTCTTTTTATATGGAAAATAATTTTAGAACGAGACTCATTATTTTCTTTGCAGTAATGGTAATCCTCCTTTTAATCCTCGGTTTTACCACCTACTATACCCTCCGCTCGATACAGATGCAATTTGCCGGGGTTGAGAATAAGGTAGACGAGACCTATTATATAAATAATTTAGCGATTGCCATTCCTTTGTCAGGGAGCATAAACCCATGAGGTCAATGCTTGACATCCATGATGTGCTGGAGAGGACAATATCCTTAAGGGCTTATGAATTTAAGGTTCATATCTTTAACCCCTTTTTTACGACAAAACCCGTGGGCAAGGGAACGGGGCTTGGGTTAAGCCTCTCCCGTGATATAATAGAGAAACATGGCGGAAAAATCTATGCGGAGAGAGGTCCCGGAGACGGGGCAAAGTTTATAATCGAATTGCCTGCAAGAACAAAAACCTAATTTCACCGCAGAGGCGCAAAGGTCGAAAAGAGAAAGAAAAGTTAGAAAGTTTTTTTACTTTTTTTTGTTTTTCTCTGTGTTCTTTGCGTCTTTGCGTTAAAAATTATTTTTTTGGTTGTGGCTTAAAGCCGCGCTGTGATAATCTGTATTTGTCTGCGGCTATTTTTTTTTGCTTATGTTCGGAAATTTGTAAAAATTGCCACGGACGGACACGGATTTAAAATAAGGGGTAAGGGATAAGGATTAAGGATCAAGTAAAACCAATACTTAATTCTTAATCCTTGTTTTTGTCCGTGAAAGTCTGTGGCTAATTAGTTCACACTGAAAAATGACATTTTTTTCACTTCCGTTATTTTTTCTTTTGCTTTAATTTATTGAAATTATTACATTATAGAACAAAAAAAATAAAAAGTCGTTCAAAAAAGTCATTTTTCAGTATCATCTAATTAAGTTTTTGTTCTTATGATACGAAAGGCATTGACAAAGGACGCAAAGGAGATTATCGCTATAATCAATTTCTTTGCAAACAAAGGGCAGATGCTCCCCCGCTCGATAAACGAAACCTACGAGAATATCAGGGATTTCATCGTGTATGAAATCGAGGGAGAAATTATCGGAGTTTGCTCGCTCCATATTGACTGGGAGGACCTGGCAGAGATAAGGTCTCTCGCTGTTAAAGAGAAAAACAGCGGAAAAGGAATCGGCTCCGAGATGGTAAGGGAATGTATGAGGGAGGCAAATAATATGGGGATTAAAAAGGTATTCACCCTGACCTATGTCCCCGAGTTTTTCAAAAGGCTTGGCTTCAGGATTGTTGATAAAGCACAGTTTCCCCACAAGATATGGGGGGACTGCGTAAAATGTCCGAAATTTCCGGAATGCGACGAAATAGCGCTGATATATGAAATTACCGAGTAAAAAATGACATTTTTCCACTTCCGTTATTTTTCCTTTTGCTCTATTTATTTGAGATTATTTTATGGAACAAAAGAAAAAATAAAAAGTCGTTCAAAAAAGTCATTTTTTACAAAAATTAATTATGTCCATATTCGATTACACTTTTAACGGAAGCATATACGAGATGGTTGTCCATGCCGGACCTGTAGGGAAGGCTGTATTATTGGTACTGTCTCTTTTTTCCATTATCTCATGGGGCATAGTTATTAAGAAATTCAGGGTAATAGGAACTGCCAAAAGGGAGACGGAGAAGTTTTATGAGGCATATTCAAAAAAGGGGAATCTGGCAAATATATACTCCGTGGGCAAGAATTTTAAAAACAGCCCCGAGGCAAAGCTCTTCGTAGCCGGATATAACGAGATGGCTGCTACTGTAAAGCCATCTTCCCAGGAGGGGCAGATGACGGAGGGAAGAAAGGTGGTAATTGACAATCTGAACGGAATAAGCAGGGCTCTCTCAAAAACAACATTGCAGGAGATAACCCGCATGGAAAAGTCTCTTACCTTTCTTGCCACAACCGGAAGCACGACTCCTTTTATAGGACTTTTCGGAACAGTATGGGGTGTTATGACATCCTTTCACGGCATCGGACTAAAAGGCTCGGCAAGCATAGCGGTCGTCGCTCCGGGCATTGCAGAGGCTTTAATCGCCACTGCTGCAGGACTGGCAGCGGCAGTCCCTGCCGTCATATTCTATAATTATTTCGTCAACAGGATACGGGTTATTGCAAACGATATGGATGCCTTTACGCTCGATTTCCTGTCGCTGGTCGAGAAGAATTTTGTAAAGAAATAAAAAGAACAAAAAACTTAAACACGAATGACACGAATGGACGAATTACACAAAAACTATATATCCTTGCATAATTAAAGCGACATAAAGTGTCATTGCGAGGAGCGTCAGCGACGAAGCAATCTCTTGATTTATCAACAGGTTTAGATTGCTTTGCTGTCGCTCGCAATGACAAACTATTGATGCGTTATCTATACAAGGCTATATAATAACAGAAAAACCCTATTTTTTTATTCGTGCCATTCGTATATTCGTGTAATTCGTGTTCTAAATATGTTATAACTTTTTAATGGGACAAAATAAGAGAAGGATAACCACCACGCTGTCCGAGATAAATGTTACCCCCTTTGTGGATGTAATGCTCGTCCTCCTCGTAATCTTTATGGTAACCACACCGCTCCTGGAAAAGGGCATAGAGGTTGACCTTCCGAAAGAGCCTGCAAAAGATGTCGAGGCAGTCGAAAAATCTATCATTAGTGCAAATAAAGAGCAGGAAATATATTTTAACGAGAAGAGGGTCTCCATAGACGAGATAGAATCCGTACTGAAGGATGCCTATCTTGGAAAAACGGATAAAGAAATATTTTTAAGGGCGGATAAAGAATTGCCTTACGGATTCGTAGTAAAGATAATGTCGAAGATAAAAACCGCCGGGATTAATAACATCGGCATGGTAACGGAACCCGTGGAATAATAAGTGTTAAGTGTCGAGTAAAACATTTATTATCTTTCACTTAACACTCAACACTTAACACTCAACACTTAACACTCAACACTTAACACTCAACACTTAACACTCAACACTTAACTATGGTCAGTCATAGGATAAAGGCAAAAGAGATTGATTCCCATTTTGAGATGGGGAAGTCTTTTGTATTTTCTCTGATTTTTCATGTTCTCATAATAGGCAGCCTGCTCTTTTCTCCTTCCATATTTCCGTTAAAGAAGAAGATATATATCCCCGCGTATAAAGTAACTCTTGTGGAGCTTCCTAAGAAGCAAAACATAGAATCCGTCGTAGGAATGCCGATGGAGCCGGTAGCGCCGCCGCATACCTTCGAGCCCGAGCCGATCGAGCCTTCCGGGACCGTTGTGCAGGAACAAAAAAAGACAAAAGCCCAGCCGATAAAAAAAATAGAAAAGAAACCTAAATCGCAAATAGCAAAACCCTTAAAGGAAAAAATGATAAAAGTGGAGATTGTCCCGGCAGTTGAAACGACTAAAGCCGCTAAAACAGCCGAAACTCCGGAGGGATTAATCCCCCCAGCCCCCCCTCTCACAAAGGAAAAGGAAGCCATATCGCCTCCAGCACAAAGGACTGATGTTATCGCAACGGATATAGATTTCCCGTATCAGTTGTATTTGACTGCAATAACAAATAAAATCAATAATAGTTGGAATCCGCCTGTTGTAGAGCTTCTTTCGGGAGATATTAAAAAGGTTGTAATCAAGTTCAAGATTTTAAAGGATGGCAGGATTGAGGGGGCGGAAATAGAAAGCCGCTCAGGTTTTCCATTATTTGACGGCTCGGCGCTTAGGGCTGTGCTGTCTTCCCGCCTTCCCCCGCTGCCAAAGGGTTTTGGAGAAAATTATCTTGGAATTCATTTCGGGTTTGAATATGAGAAAAAAGGATAGGAAAACAGTGGTCGGTAGTCAGTGGTCAGTGGTTGCGATATTGTTATTTCTTTTACTCGACACTCAACACTCGACACTCAACACTGCATCAGCCGATACTTCCGATGTTTATTTAAGCATCACCAGGGCAGGGGAGGCTAAAATCAGCATCGCCATTCCGGATTTCTCCTTTCAGGAGGGGGCGATAGACAGGGAAAATTTCTCGCGAAAGGGGGCTGATATATTAAGCGATGATTTAAAAACCTCCGGTTTTTTTAAGGTCGTAGAGAATAGGGATTTTTTGAAGGATGTCAGCGCAAAGGATAAAAAGTCGGGGAGAATAAATTTTAATGAATGGACATCCCTTGGCGCAGAAGCCCTTGTAAAGGGGCATATAAAGTTAGAGGGAGGCAAGATTAATATCGAGTGCAGGTTATATGATGTAAAGAGGGGGGAGCAGATTACAGGTTATAAATACAGCGGAGACCGGAACACCTTCAGGCAGATGATACACAAGTTTTCCGACGAGATAACCTACCGTTTTACCGGAGAGAAGGGCATCGCCATGACGATGCTTGCATTTATATCTAAAGCAACCGGGAACAAAGAAATATATACGGCAGATTATGACGGACAGAATATCCGCAAGATTACGGACGATAAATCCATCGCCCTTTTTCCTAAATGGTCGCCGGATGGAAAAAATATAATATATACAACCTTTAAATACAGAAACCCCGATCTCTATTTAATAGATATGGAGGAAGGTAAAAAAACCGCAGTGTCCGTTTTCCCGGGAATAAACTCTTCCGCTGCATGGTCGCCGGACGGAAAGAGGCTGTCCGTATCCTTGAGCAAAGACGGCAATGCCGAGATTTATACAATGGATAACGATGGAAAAAACCTGCAAAGACTTACGGAGCATAGAGGCATTGACACATCGCCCGTATGGTCGCCGAACGGCATGGAGATAGCCTTTACATCCGACAGGTCCGGAACGCCGCAGATATATGCCATGGGCTCGGACGGGACGAATTTAAGAAGGCTCACCTATCAGGGCAATTACAACGACCAGGCTGCATGGTCTCCTGACGGAAACAGGCTGGCATATTCGTCCCTCGATGGTGGACATTTCGATATTTTTGTGATAGATTTGGTTAGCGGAAAGGTTCGGCAATTGACATCCGGGGTGGGAGATAACCAGAATCCCTCATGGTCCCCGGACGGCAGGCATATAGCCTTCAGCTCCAACAGGG
>CAYMMR010000108.1:0-8862 GCA_964391545.1 uncultured Nitrospinota bacterium
AACAAAAGAAAAACTAAAAAGTCGTTCAAAAAAGTCATTTTTCAGTATCGTCTAATTATTTTTTATGCCGAAACTCGATATTTTAGATATAAATAAAAATGTAGTAGGGAAGATGAGTTTAAGCGATGATATTTTTAACTCGGAGGTAAAAGACCATCTCCTGCATAAGTCTGTTATAGCCCATCTGGCGAATATAAGAAGGGGCACACATTCCACAAAGCTGAAAAGCGAGGTAAGAGGAGGAGGCGCAAAGCCGTGGAGACAGAAGGGAACAGGAAGGGCAAGGGCAGGCTCGATAAGGTCTCCTCTATGGCGCGGCGGCGGAATTATTTTCGGACCAAAACCAAGGGACTATACTCATAATGTTTCCAAAAAGACGAGAAGGGCATCTCTCATATCCGCCCTTTCGTTTAAGATTAAAAACGGAGACCTTTTTGTTGTGGATAAGATAAGTCTTGAAAAACCGAAAACAAAGGAAATCGTTTCTATGCTCAAGAATTTTAACATAAACCGCGGCGTCCTTTTTCTGATTGACGATAAGAATAAAAATCTTGAACTCTCTGCGAGGAATATCCCGGATACAAGAGTGCAGAGGGTTAATAGTATTAATGTCTATGACCTGCTTTATTATGACAAGATTATCTGCACTAAGGATGCAGTCTCTAAGATAGAGGAGGGCGTTAAGATATGAAAGATATATACGCTATTATTAAAAAACCTCTTATTACCGAGAGGAGCGCCTATTTGAAGGATAGATACAATCAAATAATCTTTCATGTGGATATTAATGCAAATAAAAGGGATATAAAAAAGTCTGTAGAGAGGATATTTAATGTTAAGGTGGTTAGTATAAACACCTTAACTATGAAGGGTAAGGTAAAGAGATTTGGAAGGATTCTTGGGAAGAGGCCCGATTGGAAAAAGGCGATAGTAACCTTGAAAGAGGGGGAGAAGATAGAGATTTTGGAAGGGATATAAAATGGGAATTAAAACTTATAAACCAACCTCGCCGGCAGTAAGAACAAAGACGACTCTTACTTTTGACGAGATAACCGCCGGAAAACCCGAGAAGGGGTTGCTTATCTCAAAAGGGAGAACAGGCGGGAGAAACAGTTATGGAAGGATAACATGCCGGCACATTGGAGGCGGGCACAAGAGATTTTACAGAGTTATAGATTTTAGAAGAGATAAAGACGATGTGCCTGCAAGGGTAATGTCTGTCGAATATGACCCGTATAGGTCATGCAGAATAGCATTGTTGGGATATAAGGACGGAGAAAAAAGATATATAATTGCGCCGCTCGACTTGAAGGTAGGAGATGCCGTTATGTCGGGCGCATCTGCGGAGATAAGATCCGGCAATGCGATTCCGTTAAAAAATATTCCTGTTGGAACTATGGTTCACAATATAGAACTTCGTAAGGGAAAAGGCGGGCAGTTGGTAAGGAGCGCGGGTTTGGCTGCACAACTGCTGGCAAGGGAAGGAGAGATGGCTCATATAAAGCTTCCTTCCGGTGAAGTTAGGCTTATTTCGGCCGAATGCAAGGCTACTGTCGGTCAGGTAGGTAATACGGAGCACGAGACTATTACTATAGGCAAGGCGGGAAGGTCAAGATGGCTTGGTATTAAGCCCACGGTAAGAGGCGTGGCTATGAATCCTGTCGATCATCCCCTTGGAGGCGGAGAGGGAAAGAGCAAAGGAGGCAACGTCCCGCGCAGTCCGACGGGCGTGCCGTCGAAAGGATATAAAACAAGAAGCAAAAGGAAGTTATCGAGCAAATATATATTGAAGAGGAGGAAGTAAAGATAGTTACGAGATGCAAGATACAAGATGCAAGATTTAAAACTTGCAACTTGCAACTTGCAACTTGCAACTTGCAACTTATTTATTATGGCGCGGTCAATTAAAAAAGGTCCTTATGTAGAAGATTCTTTGCTGAAGAAGATTGTGGAAATGAACAATATGAAGGAAAAGAAGATGATTAAGACATGGTCAAGGAAGTCCACAATCATTCCGGATTTCGTAGGGCATACATTGGCTGTTCATAACGGTAGAAAATTTATTCCTGTTTATATTACCGAGAATATGGTTGGACATAAGCTTGGAGAATTTTCTCATACAAGGACATTTAAGCAGCATAGCGGGCATACAAAGAAGGTATTGACGAAAACATAATAAAAAAGGGGGCAAGGGTCAAGTAGCAAGGGGCAAGGTTATATTTCTTGCGTCATGCCCCTTGTCCCTTGACCCTATTTTTAACTATGGAAGCAAAGGCAGTTTTAAAATATGTAAGGACATCGCCGAGAAAGACTCGGCTTGTGGCGGATGCTATAAGAGGCAAAAAAGTTGCCGAGGCTCTGAACATACTCACTTTTATAAATAAAAAGCCGGCGAAGGTAGTAAAGAGGCTTCTTAAGTCAGCGGTGGCGAATGCAGAGGAAAAGAAGATTGACGATGTGGACTCGCTATCTGTCAGCCGTATAACGGTAGACGGCGGATCCGTATGGAAGAGACAGCTTCCGAGGGGAAGGGGAAGGGCGACTCCTATTAAGAAGAGGACGAGTCATATAACAGTAGTGTTAAGTGATTAGTGTTAAGTGTTGAGTAAAAAAAACTCAACACCCATCACTCAACACTAAACACTTATTTGGAGGTGATTACTTGGGACAGAAGACGCATCCGATAGGTTTTAGACTGGGCATAAACAAAACATGGCAGTCAAGCTGGTTTGCTAATACAAAAAACTACAGCGCCTTGCTGCATGAAGATTTGATGATACGAAGGTTTTTAAAGAAGGAGCTGTATCATGCAGGTATAGCAAAAGTGGATATTGAGAGGGCATCTAAAAGGACAAAGATTAATATTTTTGCCGCCCGCCCCGGAATTATTATAGGTAAAAAAGGATTCGAGGTGGATAAGCTTAAGGAAAGCTTGCAAAAAAAGATGCCCGATAAACAGGTTTTTTTAAATATTAAAGAAGTTGTCAGGCCGGAAGCGGATGCACAGCTTGTTGCGGAAAATATAGCCCTCCAGATTGAGAGAAGGGTTTCTTACAGAAGGGCGATGAAGAAAGCGGTGGCAACTGCCCTTAAATTCGGCGCAAAAGGCATAAAAATCGCATGTTCCGGCAGGCTGGCAGGCTCGGAGATAGCAAGGAGAGAGTGGTACAGGGAAGGAAGGGTTCCTTTTCATACGATACGGGCGGATATAGACTATGGTTTTACCGAGGCTCTTACCACTTATGGATTGATAGGGGTAAAGGTGTGGATTTTTAACGGCGAGATATTGCCGGAAAAGAAATTGCAAGAACAGCAGCAAGCTCAGCCTGCGGTTGAGAAGGGAACATAGGAAATTATAAAACCTTTGGAACACGAATTCCACGAATATACGAATGGCACGAATAAAAAGTAAAAAATTAGAATTAAATTATTTTCATCTTTAGCGTTTATCAGTTATTCGTGTAATTCGTCAATTCGTGTCATTCGTGTTCAGCTTTTGTTTATTAGAGGAATGAGTTTATGTTAATGCCCAAAAAAGTAAAATATAGAAAGAGGCAGAAGGGTAGAATGCTTGGAACCGCATTTAGGGGGTCCGACCTGAGTTTTGGGAGTTTTGGATTGCAGGCACTGAATCCGGGCAGGATAACGGACAGGCAGATCGAGGCGGCAAGAATCGCTATGACAAGGCATATAAAAAGAGGGGGCAGGATATGGATAAGAATATTCCCGGATAAGCCTGTTACAAAGAAGCCCGCGGAGACAAGAATGGGAAAAGGAAAGGGCGCCCCGGAGCAATGGGTTGCAGTTGTAAAAAAAGGCAGGGTTTTATTTGAGATGGAAGGGATTCCTTTGGATGTGGCAAAAGAAGCTTTAAGTCTTGCATCGCACAAGCTTCCCATAAGGACAAGATTTTTAACAAAGGAATTGATATGAAGGCAAAGGAACTTAGAGACTTGACAGTGGAAGAGTTATCGAAAAAATCTGGAGAGGCGAAATCCGAGCTTATGAATTTGAGATTTCAGGCAGCGAGGAAAGTGCTTGAGAATCCAATGAGACTTCGTGTTTTAAAAAAGGATATTGCAAGGATCAATACGATATTGGCTGAAAAAAATAAAAGTTCAAAAATCAAAACTCAAAATTAAGGTAGATTTTTAGAAAGGGTTTTATGGAGCTAAAGAAAAATAAGAAGATAAGAACAGGGGTAGTTGTGAGCGATAAAATGAATAAGACGGTAGTTGTTGCCGTGGAAAGGTTTGTAAGACATCCGGTATTCAAAAAGACCGTAAGGCGCTCAAAAAAGTTCAAGGTTCACGATGAAAAGAATGAAAGCTCCATTGGCGATAAGGTTAAAATTATAGAAACGAGACCTCTTAGCAAAGAAAAGAGATGGAGGTTGTTGGAGATAGTTGAAAAAACAAGCTGATAAAGGTTTTAAGTTACAAGTTTCAAGTTGCAGATTTCAAGATGCAAGTCTTGCGGCTTGCATCTTGAATCTGTGTTTAAGGGGGGTTTTTGTGATTCAGTTGAGGTCTATTTTAGATATTGCAGATAATTCGGGTGCAAGAAAGGCGCAGTGCATACAGGTTATGGTAGGGAGCAAGAGGAGGTATGCACGGATAGGAGATGTTATAGCCGTAAGCATAAGAGAGGCTGCTCCGAATAGCCCTATAAATAAGGGGGATGTGAAAAAGGCCGTGGTTGTCAGAACGAAAAAAGAGTTAGGCAGGGATAACGGGTCTTATATTAAGTTTGACGATAATGCCGCAGTCCTTATTAATGAACAGATGGAGCCTGTTGGAACAAGGATATTCGGTCCTGTAGCAAGAGAGCTCAGGGCTAAGAAATTTATGAAGATTATCTCGTTGGCGCCGGAGGTGCTGTAGCGGCTATCATAGGATATATATGAACCAGTTGGCAAGAGTTAAGATAAAGAAAAACGATATTGTAGAAGTGATAACCGGTAAGGAAGCGGGGAAAAAAGGGAAGATACTTATGGTATTCCCCGGAGACCAGAAGGTTGTCGTGGAGAGATTGAATATCGTTAAGAGACATACCCGTCCTACTCAGAAAGTGAAACAGGGCGGCATAATAGAGAAAGAGGGCAGAATACATATTTCTAATGTAATGTTGGTTTGCACTAAGTGCGATAAGAAAACAAGGGTGGCTGTTAAATTGTTGGAAAACGGGAAAAAGGTCAGGACCTGTAAAAAATGCGGGGAGATATTGGATAGGGAGTGAGACAGTGTAAAAACTTTTTCTTCACTTCCGTTAATTTTTCTTTTGTTTTATTAATGTATTACTACACTATGGAGCAAAAGAAAAATTAAAAAGTCGTTCAGAAAAAATTTTCACACTGTTATTGAAGATTGATTTTTAGCTGAATGGAGGTTTTGTGGCTTTGCCGGCATTAAAAGAAAAATATTTAAAAGATGTGGTGCCCCAGCTTACTAAGGAGCTTGGATATAAGAATATAATGCAGGTTCCGAGGCTTAAAAAGGTAGTGGTAAATATGGGACTCGGCGAGGCAATCCAGAATGCCAAACTTATAGATTCGGGCATATATACACTATCGCAGATTACTGGGCAAAAACCTTTGGTAACCAAATCTAAAAAGGCTATATCTAATTTTAAATTGAGGGCGGGTCTTTCCATCGGATGCTGCGTTACTATGAGGGGCGACCGTATGTTTGAGTTTCTCGATAGATTTATTAATATAGCCATGCCGAGAATCAGAGACTTTAAAGGGGTTTCGGCAAAGTCCTTTGACGGGAGGGGAAGCTATACTATAGGTTTAAAGGAACAGCTTATTTTCCCGGAGATTAATTATGACAAGATTGAAAAAGTGAAAGGGCTTAACATTACTATCGTTACAACGGCGAAAACGGATGAAGAGGGCAAGCATCTCCTGAAATTATTGGGAATGCCCTTTAGGAATTAGCAACGAGCAATGAGCAACGAGTGATGAGTGAGGAGGAAACTCATTGCTCATTGCTCATCACTCATTGCTTAATTTGGAGGTTTGGTGGCAAAGAAGTCATTAATTGCAAAGGCAAAAAGGAAAACAAAGTTTAAAGTAAGAAAGTATAACAGGTGTCCGCTTTGCGGCCGTCCAAGGGCTTTTTTAAGAAGATTCAATATGTGCAGAATCTGTTTTAGAAAACTGGCGCTGAAAGGAGAGATACCTGGAGTTATTAAAGCAAGCTGGTAAATTAGTGATGAGTGTTAAGTGTTGAGTGTTAAGTAATATATTTTTTTGCTAATCACTGATCGCTGACCATTGGTCACTGTTTTTAGGGGGTTTTTATAATGGCAATGACGGATACTATTGCAGATATGTTGACGAGAATAAGAAATGCTATCAGGGCAAAACATGATAAGGTCAATATACCTGCATCTAAGGTTAAAAACGAGATTACAGCTATTCTTAAGGAAGAGGGTTTTATTAAAAATTTTAAATTGATAAAGGATAGAAAACAGGGGGTGCTTCGCATTTATCTCAAATACGAAAATGAAAACGAAAGTATAATTCAGGGGCTAAAAAGAGTAAGCAAACCAGGATGCAGGATTTATGTAACAAAAGATGATATTCCTATGGTGCTCGATGGACTGGGAATAGCCATCCTTTCTACGAACAAGGGAATAATGACGGATAAGGTTTGCAGAGAGCAGAAAATCGGCGGAGAAGTTCTCTGCTATGTATGGTAACTATTAGGATGCAAGATTCAAGATGCAAGATTCAGGATAAAAACTTGCAACTTGTAACTTGTAACTTTATTTTATGTCTCGTATAGGTAAACAGCCAATAAATATACCCAAAGGGGTGGAAGTAAAAATAGAGGGAAGCCGTGTAGACATAAAAGGTCCTAAAGGGAGTATAAGCAAAATCCTTCACCCTAATATAAAAACGGAGCTTCTGGAGGGCAAGCTTTTTGTTAAGAGGTCATCGGATTCGAGGCTTGATAGGTCGCTTCACGGACTGACAAGGGCTATCGTTAATAATATGGTTTTTGGAGTTACGGAGGGTTTCAGCAAGCAGCTTGTTATAGAAGGCGTTGGTTATAAAGCGTCGCTTCAGGGAAAGACACTTGTCTTGACCATTGGTTATTCTCATCCTGTAAACTATAATCCTCCAAACGGGATAAGCATCGAGGTGGGGCAAAAAAATGAGATAACTGTAAAAGGAATTGATAAAGAGTTGGTAGGTCAGGTAGCGGCAAATATAAGGGAGTTTAGAGAACCCGATTCGTATAAAGGCAAGGGGATAAGATATTCGGATGAGGTAATACATAAAAAGCCCGGCAAGGCTGCTGCCACTGCCGGCGGGGCGAAATAATAAATTATACATTAGGTGTTTTATGGAAAAAACAAATAAGATTAAAAACAGATTTGCAAGAAAACATAGGATCAGGAAAAAAATAAAGGGAAATTCCGAAAGACCAAGGCTTACCGTGTATAAAAGCCTCAAGCATATATATGCGCAGATTATTGACGATGCCGAGGGTAAGACGTTGGCCTATGCGTCAACCGATGGGAAAGGCTTTAAGGATAAAATGAAAGCCGCCAAGAATATGGAGGCTGCAAAATTGATTGGCGAATTAATCGCGGAAAAGGCGATTCAGAAGGGGATTAAAAAACTTGTATTTGATAGAAATGGCTATCTTTATCATGGAAAGATATCTGCCATTGTAACAAAGGTTAAAGAAAAGGGAATCGCAATATGATTTAAGATTTTGGATTTATGGTTTAGGATTTTTTAAATCATAATTCATAAATCATAAATCCTAAATAAAATTGGGGGGTTTTTTGAGTAACGGGCATATTTCAGAAGGAAAATTGATTGACAAGGTCGTAAATATCAACCGCGTAGCTAAGGTTGTAAAAGGCGGAAGGAGATTCAATTTTAGCGCCCTGGTAGTTGTGGGAGACGGGTCCGGAAGCATAGGTGTTGGGAAGGGCAAGGCGAACGAAGTTCCAAATGCCATTAAGAAAGGTTTGGAGCGGGCGAGAAAAAGGATGTTTAAGGTTTTTTTAAGGGAGGGAACGATACCCCATCAGGTAGAAGGTAATTATGGCGCGGGGAAGGTGCTGCTTAAACCGGCATCGAAAGGAACCGGTGTAATAGCCGGCGGTGCCGTAAGGGCTATAATGGAGGTTATAGGGGTAAAAGATATTTTGACTAAATCCCTCGGTTCTAATAATCCCCACAATGTAGTAAAGGCGACCATAAATGGTTTGAAAAAGTTAAAAAGTCGTGAGGCTATAATCGGCTTAAGAAGCAGCGCGGAAAAAGAAACTGCAACTCCCCCTGCACCCCCTCTTTAATAAAGAGGGGGAAGGGGGAGTTTTATTAAAAGGAAATATATATGACAAATTTAAACGGCTTAAAGCCGCCTGCCGGCTCCAATAAAAGAAGGAAGATTATAGGAAGAGGGCGCGGCTCCGGACACGGAAAGACCTCGACAAAAGGGGATAAGGGGCAAAAGGCAAGGTCGGGGGGGCACCCTTCGCCGAGATTCGAAGGCGGCCAGATGCCTATTTTAAGAAGGCTTCCCAAAAGGGGGTTTAAAAACCATTTTAGGGTGGAATATATAGTTGTAAATCTTAATGCCCTTGAACAGTTCGATGGGGAAGTAACGCCAGCGCTTTTAAAGGAAAAGGGGATTGTAAAAAGAGAGAAGAGTATAAAAATATTAGGCGATGGCGTCCTTTCGAAGCCGTTGACCATCCATGCAAATCGTTTTAGCAAATCCGCCGTCAAAAAGATTGAAGATGCGGGTGGAAAGGCAGTAGTAATTTAGAAGGGGCATGGGTCAATGGTCAAGAAAGACTTGACTCTTGCCACTTGACCCTTGACCCTTTAAT